>JAVYSB010000006.1:0-16296 GCA_038729425.1 Thermoplasmataceae archaeon
GTGTGTTCCTGAATGTTTCTTCATCTTCACAATAAAGGACATGATGTATACTCTATACATAATATATTGATAAGACTATATCAAATTATAAGGAATGATAAGCCCCTGTATCATGGTATATAAAAAGTGGTCAAAATATAAGCAATCGATAACTGTTATAATTTTACACTCTAGATAATCATTTTAAGATATTCAAAGAATCTAGACTTAAATTATTCCAATAATTACTAAATGGACCGGTCGGGATTTGAACCCGAGGCCTCCTGCTTGCGAAGCAGGCGATCTACCGCTGATCTACCGGCCCGTTACCAGAGAAATCAGTTGATTTCCTGTCCAATATAACAAATCCTAGCTATCATTGCATCAAGTTGAATATTGTCGCTTGAACCTTCTACCAAGCGGAACTCAGCGTCACCGAGTGCAATGATCACCTGGATCTTCTGCTTAGCCGGAATATTTTCTTTTCTTATGGCAGAGTGTATCCCCCTGATTATATCTATCCCGGAGAGGCCGTCCTCAATGAGCATCTTGTCCACAATCTCTCTTGCCTCGTTGAAGGAACCAGAGATAGCAGTTGCAGCAAGCTTCCTGAAGGATTCCCTGTTGGCCATTCCCTGGATCTCGTATATATTCATGGCCCCCGAATCCCCTGATGCCTTGACAGATTGCAGCACGTTTAGTGCCCTCCTCATGTCCCCCTCTGAGGCTTCCGCTATGGATAGCAGTGATTCATCGTTTATATTCATCTTCTCTTCCTTTGCGATGGTCTTCAGTCTATTCATCATATCTGCTGGCTTTATAGGGCGAAAACGCATCACAACGGTCCTTGACTGTATCGGTGGAATGATTTGAGATGAATAGTTGCATGAAAAAATGAACCTGGTTGTCGATGAATATACTTCCATTGTCCTCCTGAGGGCAGCCTGAGCTTCCGGTGTCAGCTGATCCGCCTCATCCAGAAATATTATCTTAAAACCCAGATCATTGGAAGCCTTGATTCTTGCGAAATCTTTTACGTTTTCCCTTATTACATCAATACCTCGCTCATTTGACGCATTAAGTTCAAGAATGTACTGTTTCCATTCCTGACCAAACAGCTCCATTGCCAGAGCGAGTGCCGCGGACGTCTTGCCTATTCCAGCTGGACCAGCAAATATAAGATGCGGCAGTTCCCTGCGTTCTACAAAGGATTTCAGCTTCCTGACAATCTCCTCCTGCCCCACGATCTCTGAAAGCTGCGTCGGCCTATATTTCTCAGTCCAAATGTCTATCATCCAGTCCCTCTTTTCTATGGTTCATGGCAAGCGGCACTTAAAATATTGTCTATGGCACATCTATTTTATTTGCTGTACTGATATGGCATTGATGCAGACCATCGTCGTATTGGCTTCGGGAAACGGATCCAATTTTCAGGCAATATCGGATGCAATTAAATCTGGAGAAGTTGATGCAAAAATTGTACTTCTTATCTCTGACAGAAGAGACGCATACGTTCTGCAGAGGGCTACTGCGGAGGGAATACCCAGTAAAACCTTCCACCATGACAGGAGCAACCCTGAATTGTTTTTCAGGAAGATCAGGCAGGAAATAGAATCAGCTAACCCGGATTTAATTGTGCTTGCTGGATTCAACCGGATACTTCCATACTGGGTCATTGATGGATATAGGGCCATAAATCTGCACCCTGCGCTACTACCATTATTTGGGGGAAAGGGCTTCTACGGCATGAAAGTTCACGAAGCCGTGATCAAGAGTGGGGCCAGGTTTTCTGGATGTACAGTTCATTTTGTCACAGAGGAGGTAGACGGCGGCCCCATTATAGTGCAGAGAATGGTGGATGTCCTGGATGATGACACGCCGGAATCGCTTGCTGAAAGAATACACAGGGAGGAGCACATCGCAATTATTTCCGCAATGAAAATCGTACTCAGCGGGAAATACAGAATCGACGGCAAACGTGTGAGGTATTCCCAAATCCAACCGTAAAAAATGAAAAAGGGGTGTCCATGGTCACTCCAAAGCAAATTTATATCCATACTGGATTATGCCGCTTTTACCGTCCTCGCCTATACGCCTGAAAACTGCTCTCACCCTCTTGCCTATTTCCACATTACTCCCGTCGGTGTCAACAATCTGTCCGGTAAGTGTGGGGCCCTCATCCAGTTTTATAAGGGCTAAGGTATACGGTCGCTGCCTGACAAAGGAAGGAGGGGCTTCATGCACAATGGTGAATGACACTATCTCTCCCTTTCCGGTAAGTTCCAGTGGCTTCATTTTCCCTATACTTTCTCTATGACACTGTGGGCACACATCACGAATCGGGAAGTATACCTTTCCGCAGTTTCCGCACTTGTTTGCCATGATCCTGTATCTGTGATCAGACTCTCTCCAGAATCTGGATAGTTCACCCATTTCACTCGCCTCCTACAATGTGCACAATCGAAGTTGATCCAGTGCCGGCCATATTATGTAAAAGTCCATATCTCGCGTCCTTGACCTGTCTTTTATCAGCCTTATTCTTAAGTTGCAGGAATGCCTCCACGAACTGTCCAACGCCAGTAGCCCCGAGTGGGTTCCCTTTTGCCTTCAATCCGCCGGAAGGATTTACCGGCAGCCTTCCGCCTAGCTTTATATCCTCTTCAACCAGCGTATTTGCCTTACCCTTAGCCGCAAATCCCAGATCTTCTAGCTCCATCAGGCCATATATGCTGTATGAGTCATGTATTTCCGCGAAAGATATGTCTGAAGGTTTCAGGCCGCCTTTCATAAAAGCATCTCTCGCGGCAGCCCTTGTTGAGTCGAGTGTGTAAAGCGAATTTCTGCTGTGCAGTGCAAGATAGTCCTGCGAAATTGCCGAGGAAATAATTCTCACTCCGTCAAGCTTGTTCTTTTTCATATATTCTTCCGAAACAAGGACCACAGCAGAAGCTCCATCTGTAATTGGGCTGCAGTCCATGAGATTAAGCGGTTCGGCTACAGAGGTTGCGTTCATAGCCTGATCCAGGGTTATTTTATTCTTGTAGTGGGAATGGGGGTTCAGTGAAGCGTTTGCATGATCATTTACTGACATCATTGCAAGGGACTCCTTCTTCACATTGAAATCCTTCATGTACTTGCGAGCCGATATAGCGGCAAGCGCTGCAGGCGTTGCCCCGAAGAATGCCTCCCACTCCCTGTCCAGAAGCGAAGACAACATGTCGAGGACTTCGTTGCCAAATATATCAGTCATCTTCTCAACTCCTCCCACGGCCACGACGTCGTATTCTCCAGATCTAATTGCTAAATAAGCTTCCCTGACTGCAGCGCCTCCAGATGCACTGGACGCCTCAATCCTTACTGCCGGTATATTGTTCGTAGCTATGCCTGAGAAATCCGCTATAAGGGAACCAATGTTTTCCTGACCGTTAATAATTCCGGCCAAGCTGTTGCTCCCGTAGAGAATCTGGACATCTTTGGAGTAAATACCTGCATTCTCTATTGCCTTGAGGCCAGCCTCCACTGCAAGGTCCCGCAGAGATTTTTCCCAGAGCTCACCGTACTTTGTTTCACCTGCTCCTATTAAGTATACGTTGTTACTCAACATCCTCACCCAGAACTATCTTTTTCTTGAACTTCGCATAAACGGCATAATCGATCCACTCGACGTCGGAGAGCATATCACTGATTGTCGGCGCGGCATGCCGTTCCATCTTCTCGATCTCCTCGGTTACAGTGATATCAAAGGCATCCGATCCCGCCCCGGACCCGAAAGATACCGCCAGAATCCTGTCTCCAGGTTTTGCCTTATCGAGTACCGCAGAAAGACCAGTCATCATTGCGCCAGAATATGTGTTCCCAATATACGGTGTAAGGAGGCCGTCTTTGTACTGTGCCTCGGTGAATCCCAGGGTCTTTGCGGCCCTCGTTGGGAATTTTCCATTAGGCTGGTGGAAGATTGCATAATTGTAGTCTTCAGGTTTCGTTCCTGCCCTTTCCATCATCAGCTTTGATGCGGTGAGTGTATGCCTGAAGTAGGCCGGTTCCCCAGTGAACCTTTCTCCGTGGCTTGGGTAGGGTTGCCCTTCCCTTCTCCAGAAATCCGGAGTGTCTGAAGTAACGGAAAGAGTATGATTGATTTCAGCGACCACATTCTTTTTTCCTATTATGAATGCTGTTCCGCCAGCGGAAGCTGTATACTCAAGTGCATCGCCCGGTGCTCCCTGAGAGGTGTCAGATCCGATAGCAAGACCGTATTCAATAAATCCCGAGTCCACCATTGCCTTTACGTTCTGCATTCCGGCCGTACCGGCTTTGCAGGCAAATTCATAATCCGCGGCAAAAAGTGTGAAATCGCAGCCGAGAGCGGCCGAAACAACCGTAGCCGTTGGTTTGACAGCATATGGATGGGACTCAGAACCTATATAAATGGCGCCGATATTCTTTGGGTCTATCCTCGTCCTTTTCAGGGCATTTCTGGCCGCTTCAACCGAAATTGTTATGACGTCTTCATCCGGAGCAGGTACAGATTTGCTGAGAACAAATATTCCATTCTTTATGTTCTCGGCATCCTCTCCCCATACCCGGGCAATCTCGTCAGGCTTGATTCTGTACTTCGGTATATAGGACCCATATCCAACTATTCCTGACATTTAATCACTCTGAAGGCTAACGATCGGGAGTATATAAAAACTAACGAATGGCTTTTCTGCGATCGTCGAATAGCGTTTCTTGGGGATGCAGGAGTATCTATCTTCATCAGGATATGGGTGGTTAGGCTAGCAGTTGAGGAATGCAGGAGTTCAGGAAAATTCATATACTCTATATATCTCCTTTATTCGCCGGTGGGCAAATGGATCAAATTTCACCTAATGCGAAGAAGGTATACGACGCTATGAAGAAGGTTGGTGCAATATCTGAGGACAAGCTGAAAACTGCGGACGACATAATGAAAGCAGCCTCAGTGGGAAAAGCTATAGTCACATCTGCGCTGCAGGAGCTTTCCAACAAAGGCTTCGTCAAAAGAATAGCAAGGCAGAAGAGTGCAGGATACTTTGTGGTGAAATAGAGTCCTTTATCTGTATCATAGTGCTATAATTCATTCATTTTGGTTCTGCCGTGCAGAACGGCAAAACGTTTTTTAGTGTCGGAAGATAACTGTCCATTGACAGCCAAACTTTATCTCAATAATATGTACCTGAAAGATTTTGACGCGGCGGTTAAGTCCATTGATGGAGATGGCATCATTCTTGACAGTACTGCATTTTACCCAACTGGTGGAGGGCAGCCGAACGATACCGGCGTCCTATCTGCACATGGAATAACATACGAAATCACGGACGTAACCAAGAAGGGACCTGATGTCGCTCACAGGATACTGGGTACGTCACAGCCGGAAGTTGGTGACATGGTCCATGGTACCATAGACTGGACGCGAAGATATGCACACATGCGCTATCACACTGCCATTCACATAATGGACGGGGTCGTAAACAGAGACTACTCTGACCGGGGGCTTATCACTGGAAGTCAGATATATGAGGACAGGGCAAGGGTCGACTTTGATCTCCCCGGAATAACCAGGGAACTGGCAGAGGAAATCATCGAGAAAGCTAACGAAGTGGTACGTGCGGGGCATAACGTGTATGCCAGGGAAATAACGAGAGAAGAGGCAGAAAAGATCCAGGGTCTTGCGAGGACCGCTCCCGGTAGAGAACTTATCAAGTCCCTGGATACAGTTAGAATCATAGACATATCCGGTTTTGACATGCAGGCTGACGGAGGCACACACGTTGCAAACACCAGAGAGGTGGGCAACATCATATTCAAAGGGATACAAAGCAAAGGTGCCCATAACAAGAGGGTGGAGTTTGTGCTTTCTTAGACAGGAAAGGATCTAATGCTGGAAATTGAGAGAATCGTCGTAGGAAAACTCTACACCAACTGCTATGTGCTGAATGATGACAGAGAATGCGCGATAATTGATCCTGGAGATGATTTTGTCCGGATAGATGATTATATCCGCTCGAAACAGCTCTCCCCAACATTCCTTATAGCAACCCATGGGCATTTCGATCATGTGCTTGCGGCCACAGAGTTTTTCTCAAAATATAGGCTCAGGTTAATGATCAACGAGAACGACCTTGTCTTGCTTGCTAAAGCCGCAGAGATGGCAAAAGAATTCACCGGCCAGGAATACGGGGTGGAAATTCCGCATGAAACCTTCCAGGACGGCCACGTATTTAAAATTGGAAGCCTGAGTATTACGGCAAAACAATATTCCGGTCATACTCCAGGAAGCACGATTCTCCAAGTTGGTGATGAAACGTTGTTGACAGGCGACACAATATTCAGAGGCAGCATAGGGAGGGTCGATTATGGCGGTTCTATTGAGAGCATGCGAAATTCTCTCAGAAAACTGAAAAATCTTGGGAAAAACTATTTGATCCTGCCTGGGCATGGGGAAAAGACCAGCCTCAACGCCGAGAAAGAGAATAACCCGTTCCTTTCTGATAATTTTCTGATCCGGTGAGACATCAAGCACTGTTAAAATGGGAGCAAAGGGCACAAAAAGTTTTCCGAAAACATTCCAGGATCTGCCCGATGGTCATAGGTTGCCGCATAACTTCAGGATTGTCTATAAACGTAATCGCGGAGCTCTTATTTTCTACGTGAGTTTACTTATTTCCTGAATTGAGCCTCACTTTAAATCACAATCCACTGCAATATTGGGCTCAATTATTAATAAATTAATCACTTCCAGGCAACGTATTCCTTTAATAGACTTTTAAAATCTGCAAAGGATTAAGATGGACGATCAATATGACATTATCATAGTGGGCGGGGCTTCTGCAGGACTTTCCGCTGCACTGTATTCATCAAGACTGGGCATGAAAACACTGGTAATCACCAAGGATATAGGAGGACAGGCGCTTCTTACAAGTGACATAGGAAATTACCCAGGATTTGAGAACATTGGTGGGCTTGAGCTGATGAACAGAATAAAGAAACAGTGCGAATTATATGGCACTAAGTTTCTCTATGACGAGGTCAAGAAGGTTAACTACGCCGAAGAAAGCTGTTTCGAGATAGTTACCAACAGTAACAATTTCATAACCTGTGCACTGATAATGGCTTTCGGGAAGACCCCTAGGGATCTCGGAGTACCCGGCGAAGAGAATTTCAAGTCCAAAGGCGTGTCTTACTGCGCAATCTGCGATGCACCTCTTTTCAAGGGTAAGGACGTAGCAGTTGTCGGAGCGGGTGATCCTGCACTGGAAGCCGCACAGATGCTCTCCGAACTCGCAAAAAAAGTCACCATCATACTGAGGGCGAAGACTCCTATTGGAGACGAGGAACTGATCAACTCCCTCAGGAAAAGACAAAACGTGGAGTTTCTTTATCACAGAAGCGTGACAGAGATAAAAGGTAAGGGAAAACTTGAAAAGATTCTGATCACCGATTTGGACAACAGGGACGCTGAGCCTGAAGAACTCAAAATAAACGGGCTTTTCATTGAGATGGGTTACGTGACAAAAACGGAATTCCTCAAAGAGATGCTGAGCATGAACGGTTTGGGGGAGATAATAACAAACAAGGACGGATCGACATCAATGCCAGGGATATTTGCAGCCGGTGATGTTACTGACATCCCGTACAAACAGGCTGTTATATCTGCAGGCCAGGGCGCCATAGCCGCTCTATCTGCGTACAACTACCTGCAGGCACTCAAGGGTAAGCCTCATGTCAAGAGCGACTGGAAAAAAGTGAAGACAGCTGAGGTGCATGCAGAGGAAAAAACTCAGTTTTTCCTCGGGTAGTCCCTTGCAAGTTCTTCTTTCACAGACCGCCTTGGTACCCTGATTTCTATCTCTTCTGAGAACTGTGATGAAATAGCTTCGAGTGACCTGTTCTTTGTCTCGGTTATGGTCAGGAGTGTAAGTATAGCACCAAGCATTGAGATAGCAAATAGGATAGCTATGACGCCCTGGAGCTTAAACATAAACTGCAGGACGGGCTCAAGAAACGTGAAAACACCGGCACCAAACTTTCCCATTGAAGCCGCTATACCGTGCCCGGTGGTCCTGAACTGCGTCGGAAACAATTCAGTGGGGAGTACGAAAGTCGTTGTATTCGGACCTAGGTTTCCGAAGAGAAACGAAATTCCATATACTGCAAAGAACAGGAAAAGGCTGTTCTCGATGGTCGTATAAGACAGCGCCAGAACTAGATATGCCATCGCCATCACAGTGAAACCAATCCACTGAAGCTTCTTCCTGCCAACTCTGTCCATGAGACCCACAGCTATCCAGTATCCGGGAATTTCAAACAGAGCCGCAAGCAGCGTGTTTCCGACGGCCAGATTGAAAATTGTCTGATGCACATTGCCTGCGACCACCCCATATCCAATACTCTGGAGTATGAGCGTGTTGTTAATCGATGTGCCGTAAAATGCCATATCGAAAAGTAACCACGAGCCGGCAGTTCCGATTATGAGCATCCGATACCTTTTGGCAGCTTCCAGAAATCCAACTCTCTTTACCTGCATCTGTCCCGCCGCATCAATGGACACTCCTGTCGCTTGCTTGACGGAAAGCGCGGCTCCTTCTGCATCTCCCTCAATCTGAAGTTTGAATCTCGGGGTTTCCTTGATTCTTCTGCGCAGATAAATGACAGCGGCAGCTGGAACCGATCCAAAACCAAGCATTAATCTCCACGCGTAATCAAGTGAAAGGAAATGGATTGACATAATGCCTATTAGTGACCCAGCCATCAAACCGAATCCCTGCATTGCAAATACTGAAGAAATAAGCTTGCCACGGTTCTTGACATTGGCATATTCGCTCATGATTGTGGAACTTACTGGATAGTCTCCGCCTATTCCTATGCCGAGTATGAATCTTGAAATAATGAGCATCGTGACATTGACAGAAAGGGCAGAAACAATCGCAAATACAACAAGAATGGTCATTTCCACACCATATGCGTACTTTCTCCCCTTGAGATCAGCAATGCGACCGAAAACAATTGCACCGACAAACGCACCAAAAAGAGCGGCAGAACCAATCATCCCCTCTTCCACGCTCACAGAGGAAAGGGTCGCACCCAGGATATTCACGGTCTGCGTTCCAAAAAAATTACTTTGAGAGGTTATATTAAAAACGCTAAGTATGGCGGGGAAAGCCGTGGACAGAACGAAAAGGTCATAAGCATCCGAGAAGAAACCCATTCCGGCCACAAAAATGGTCTTAATATGAAACCTTGAAGTTCTGGCGTTATCCAGATTCTCCAAAATTTTGTTTTGTGAATCCCGTTCTGCCATGCTAACGTAGTGAGAATCTTAAGATAGAGCATAACTATGATCTCAATAAACTATATACAATATATAGAAAAGTTATAAATAGAAAGATTAGACGAATCCAGCCTTCCCCTGAAACACCTCTTCTGACAATCTCCTGTTATCTCTCTCCCTGCGATAGAACATGGCAGCAAGGGCCATGGAATCCCTATAAAATTTCTCGACACCAAAATCTTGCAGGTATCCGTATCCCCCATGGGATTGAAGAGCCTGTTTACTGCACTTCTTGGCTAGTTCCACCGAAAGGTATTTCAATTCAAGCTTTTCACGCACGCTCAGCGTGTCCATCTCAAAGAGGAAGTTCTTTAGGGATTCAAGCTCCGAGTTAAGGTGGGAAAGGGAGAATGCCACAGGTTCGTAGTCCTTGAGAAGATGCTCGAATGTGCTCCTGACCTTTGCGTACTCGATAGCCTTTGTTAAAGCACCCTCTGCAATTCCAATTGCTATTGCTGATACGTCTTGATCTAGAGAGTCCATCAGCCGAGTCATTGCATCGAACCCTTCGGAATCAAGCAGCCTGAAATCAGTAGAATCTATAATTACCTGAGAGAATGGCAGTCCCCTGAAACCCAGTGAAGGAATCAATTTTCCCTTGGAAACCCCACTCTTTATCATGTATAGTTCCTTTCCAGTGTCTCCACCAAGGGCCAGCATTATCTTCGCATCGCTATTCAGAACAATGTCCTTTGTCCCAGATAGCGTGTTTCCGGAGACTAACATTTTGCTGGAACCAAAATGACCTTCCTGGACTTCTTCCAAAGCAACAGTAACGTTAGCTTTTCCGCCCGCTATGGAGCCAAGGAGCTCTGGGTCATCACTACCTGAAAGGAGGGGGTAAAACAAGGAATTGTTTATGAAAACCTTCATTGCTGCAGATGGAGAAGTTCTTGCTAGGTTGTACAGAATAATCTGGTATGCCTTTTCATCAATCCCTGATCCTCCCATTTCTACAGGGATCCTTGCCCCAAGAAATCCCTGGGCAGCCATCTTATGAATAGTATCATCTACGAGGCCCCCTCTCTCTATCTTAAGGGATGATCCTTCAAGCGTCTTCTCGGAGAATTCCCTGACGGTGTCTGACAGTATCTTATATTCTTCGCTGATCATTGTGATCCCTCATCTTTTGTGAGCATCCTTGCTATAATCAGTTTCTCAACTTCACTAGTTCCTTCCCAGATCTCCAATATTTTTGCGTCTCTGTAGAATCTTTCAAGGTCACTCGATATTCCAGTGATTCCAGTGAGTTCCATTGCCTTTTCAGCAGCAAAAACCGCTGCCTCCGCCGCCTGCCACTTGGCCATACTCGTAAGTATGGGATTAGGCTTGAACTGGAACAGGTAAGAAGCTGCCTTGTAGGTAAGGAGTCTTGCAGCCTCTATCTTGGTAGCCACATCTGCAAGGATGAACTGTGAACTCTCCGAAGTGGAATCTTGTGTACCCAGAGCCCTGGCCTTTTTTATATATTGAAGCATGCGATCAAAAGCTCCCTGGGCTATTCCAAGTCCCTGAGCGGCAACGTATACCCTGCTGATGTTAAAGAACGTCATGATGTGGTAAAACCCCTTGCCCTCTGGGCCAACGAGGTTTTCAACGGGGACTTCGACATTGTTCAGGACGAGTTCAGCAGTGTTTGTGGCCCTAACCCCCAGTTTGCCTTCCAGTTTGTTTGCCGTGAAACCCTTCGATTTAGTGTCAACGATAATAGTACTCAGGCCGTGGTGCCTTTTTCCATTTGGGGGGGATGTTCTCACGAGCATTACGACAAAGTCAGCAATCTGACCGTTGGTAATGAACATCTTCGCGCCGTTGATGATGAATCTATCCCCGCTTCTGGTAGCATTGGTCTTTATTCCAGCCACATCGCTTCCGCCACTTGGTTCTGTGACTGCAAGGCCCATTATGAGTTCACCATTGTTGACCTTGGTGAGGTATTTCTCCTTTTGCTGTTCGGTTCCAAAGAGCATTATAACCTCTTCGCCGAAAAGGGAGACTGTAGCGGAGATCCCGAGACCGGCATCAATTCTGCATAGCTCTTCTATGGCAAGAAGCATTCCCCATGGGTTCTGGTAATCAATGATTCCAGCCTCAAAAGCCTTCTTTCTGATCTCATTGGGATATTTCTCCTCCCGGTCGTATTTCTCTGCAAGGTCTGGCCTGAATTCTCTCAACCCGAATTCCCTGATCCTCTTCCTGATCTCTTCCAGTTCTTCTGGAAAATCGAAATCCATTCTATCACACTCTCTCGAAAATTACGGAATAGCCCTGACCGCCCCCAACGCATAACGTTGCAAGCCCATAATCTTTCTGTCTTGCATTAAGGGTCCTGGCCAGTGTTCCTGCAAGCCTTGCCCCAGATGCACCAAGCGGGTGGCCTATTGCTATTGCTCCGCCATTTACATTCACTCTTTCGGGTTCTATTCCCAGATCTTTAATGGCATTGAGTACTACCACTGCAAAGGCTTCGTTTATTTCCCACAGATCTATATCGTCCGCACTCATTCCCGCATTTTTTAGAGCCCTCTCCGAGGCCGGCACAGGTCCCAGTCCCATAATGGAAGGGTCAACTGCTGCCCAACCAAATGCTTTTACCTTTGCCATTGGCTTAAGGCCGTATTCCTTGAGTTTTCTTCCTGACATGACCATGGTGATTGAAGCTCCAGCATTCAGTGGAGATGAATTGCCAGCAGTCACTACACCATCAGATTTGAAGGCTGGCGGCAATTTCTGCATCTGTTCCAGTGTGGTATCACCCCTTATGCTCTGGTCCGCATCAACTATGACATTCTGTCCATTGCTCTCGACCTCTATGGGCAGGATTTCTCCTTTGAGGAAACCATCGTCCCGGGCCTTTGCAGCGAGTCTGTGGCTCCTGAGAGCAAACTCATCCATTTCTGGCCTCCCTATGCCTTTCAATCTAGCCAGTTTTTCCGCGGTGAGTCCCATGGAATAACCGGTGTTCATGTCGTATTTCATGTATTCTGGCCTGACGAGGAGCTTGATGCTTGGTTTCACGTGTGGATTATTCGAAAGCGGAACGTGGGTCATGTGTTCCATTCCACCGGCAAGAATGATATCAGATACACCTGTCATAATTTCCATGGCCCCAATGGTCAGTGCATTCAAAGACGAAGAGCAGGCCCGGTCTATTGACATAGCTGGAACGCTCACTGGCATTCCGGCGAGCAATACAGGGTGCCTTCCGCCATATAACCAGTTTTCATCAGCTTGCAGTGCACATCCCGTAATTACATCGTTTATCTCTTCGGGCTTGACTCCGGTTGAAGCTACTGCATCCTTTATTAGCTGACCTAGCGCTTCATCCATCCTGATTGAATTAAAAACATCCCTCTCCGGGTCATTTGGCCTCGATCTCGAGAAGGCAGTTCTTTTGTAATGCACCAAGTAGGCTTCCTCAGAAATTGTTATCACCTTATAAAGGCTAATTGATCATTATATTTTAGCGTTGGCTACACCGTTTTTATTGACTATGTGGTAATTTCTGCACTTAATCAGTATCTTATACAAAATCATTGCCACAGTTTATGGTGGCCGTTGGAATCTCCCACACAAATCATGACGTAACTAAAGTTAAATTAAGATTACCACTGTAATTGTAATCGGGGAGTTGTACCTGTATAGTCATCTTCTGGCTTGATCCGGGTTGTAATGTTATAGGTATGTCCGGGTTGATAGACACAACGGAGAATCCTTGAGTGGCGCTGGATAACCCACTAACAGTGTGCGTTGTAGTTCCGTGGTTTGACAGAGTAACTGTGAATGTGTGTACATTACCTGCCTGCAGAGTTTCAAAGTTTGCTGTCACGTACTGCACGTCAGGGCCCAGATATCCGCTCGTACCGCCAGCATAGTCGATATGCAGATCAACCAGAAATACATTGACGGTCCTGCCCGTGTCCATCTGAGTTGAGAAGAAAACAGAGGTCGATATTATAACCGCTACGGCAGCCACGAAGATCATCTGCTTTCTCTTCTTCCTAAAGTCGTCACCGACCGCTAGCTTTACCGGCTCCATTTCTGATACCGCTTTTAGCAAGTAGTACGATGTATATGAAACTTCTACCTAAAGGAGAGATGAATTTAAAGTGAATCCTGAGTTCATGATTTTAATGTTATCCACTCTAAAATCCATCACATGTTCTCAATAAGCATTAAATAATAAAGTAAGATGATTGCTGGACGCGGCATGACCAGTTCGATCGTGAGTCCAACGCTTGCATTCATACCAGAAAGTGAGTTGATAATCGATTACATAGTGTCATTTGCTGTTGCGATATTTGTTATTCTGTGGTGGTACAGGTCCTACAGCAGGCTTGACATTAAGCTCAGGACAATGCTTTCATTTTTTAGAAATAACTGGAAAAGGATGGTCGGCCAGTACCTTGGTTATGGAATCTTTCACAGGAAGAACCTTAAGAACAGATATGCGGGAATTATGCACTTCCTGATATCATACGGAATACTGATTCTATTCATCTGCACATCGCTGATAGCGCTTTCTCATGATATCCTGAAACAGCTTTTCGGCTTCGGCATTCTCAATGGAACCTTCTACCTGATATTCGAGGCGTTTTCAAATATCGGCGGAATAATGCTGATAGTAGGCCTTGTAATGGCACTTTACAGGAGACTGGCAAAGAAGGTTGTCCTTGAATCTGTCTTTGACGATTACATACTGATCGCTGGTTTGCTGATTATCGCCATCGAAGGTTTTGTGCTCGGCGGGCTGAAAATAGCCCTTGTTCCGCAATCTTATGATGTTTACCGCTTTTTGGAGTGGTCAATCAGTTCATGGTTCACATCCGTCGGCTTATCAGGTAACCTTGGCGTTGTCTTTTACAGGGATCTTTGGTTCGTGCATGTAATGACCGCATTTGCTGTCGCTGCCTACCTTCCATTTTCCAAACTCTCGCACATGGCACTGGCTGCCATAGGCATAGCTGTCAAGCCCAGACACCCGCGCGGGGAAATGCCTACACCATTTCTGCTGTCCGAGGCGCTTGAAACTGGGCAGTTCGATTTCAAGATCGGTTCAAAGACAGTTGGCGATCTTTCTAATTTCATGAAAATCGAGGCTCTGTCGTGTACAAACTGCGGCAGGTGCGAGAGGGCATGTCCGGCTGTTGCCGCGGGTTCAGATCTCAGCCCGAGAGTAATAGTCCAGAACATCAAGAAGGACGTGTACAGTGGGAAGGCAGAAATGAACCCATTGATTCTAACAGAGAATGCTTCCTGGTCGTGCACCACGTGCCAGGCGTGTGTGGAAGAGTGCCCTGTACTCATTGACCCGCAGTCTTTCGTCATGGAATCAAGAAAAACTCTAGTTATGGAGAATAAGGTGGGAAAGGAAGCTGGGAATTACTTCAACAATCTTACCAACGCTCAGAATCCTTTTGGAAACCCACCGAGTGACAGAGATGACCTTTTGAAGTATGCCCCCAAGTTCGAAGGGGACAAGGATGTCCTTTACTGGGTTGGATGCATGGGGGCGTTCGATCCGAGAGATAAACAGGTCACAATCACGGTTCTTAACCTGCTCACGAAGGCAGGAGTCAATTACGGCATATTAGGATCAGAGGAAAAATGCACGGGCGAAACAGCCAGAAGGATGGGTGAAGAGGGGAGATTTCAGGAACTCGTTCTGCAGAACATTGATACTTTCACTGCACACAACGTAAAGAAAATAATTACGGCATGCCCACATTGCTACAATACATTCAAGAATGAGTATCCAAAGTTCGGGCTGAAGGTGGAAGTACAGCATCATTCTGAATTCTTAAGCAATCTTGTAAAAGAGGGAAAACTCAAGGTAAAGAAAAATGCGGAAAACATTACCCTGCATGACCCTTGCTATCTCGGCAGGATAAATGGAGAATATGATAATACCCGATTTCTGGTGAAACAGTCAGGCGACCTGACTGAGATGGAAAGATCCGGATCCAAGAGCTTTTGCTGCGGAGCCGGTGGTGGAAACTATTGGAACAAGGTGCAGAGCCAGGAATCCATAAGCCACATCAGATTGAAGGAAGCACTCGGCACCAATGCTGATAAACTCGCTGTGGCATGCCCATTCTGTATGGCAATGATGGAAGATGCATCCAGGATACTGGATGCTCAGGACAAGATTAAGGTCAAGGACATAGCCGAGTTAATTTCAGAGAATCTTGAGTGAAATCGGGAAGAGTTTGTATAAAATCATTTAGGCTGCCTCATTGCGTCTGCGTCAACCTCCATTGTTCGGAATAAAGTATAAGACGTTTTGCATGATCCCTGCTATGAATTGGTGTTCTGATGGTAGATATAATAGTTCTTGTAAAACAGATGCCCGACCTTGAGCAAATCAAGGCCGACCCGTCCACCGGCGAACCTATGATAAAAAATGTGCCACTGAAGATGGAGACACTGAGTGAGAATGCTATTGAAGCAGCCGTTCAGGTGAAGGAGAAGAATGGCGGGAAGGTAACCGCAATCATTTTCGGCGATACCCAGTCGTCCAGTATCATGAAGAAGGCTTATGCCATGGGCGTTGACGAAGGATACGTTATAACCGGCTATGCAGGAAACAACCCTCCCTATACGGCGAAGGTGCTCGCAGACAAAATTAGCAAGATAAAGCATGATCTTGTGATACTGGGAAACCAGTCTGCTGATTCCATAACAGGACTCCTGTCGGGCATGATCTCCAAACTGCTTGCCGAACCACTTCTTGGAAACGCATCTTCCATAGAAATAAGCTCAGGAGTTGCAAGGATCAGGAGAATACTTGAGGATCGCACGACGCTTACCTCTGCTAAGATGCCGGCTATCATATCGGTTACTCAGGAGATCAACCAGCCTAGGCTTCCCGCTGTGATGCAGATTCTTGCAGCCGGTCGCAAGCCCATTAAAACTGAACCCACGCCTTTCCCCCATGTGGAATATACCAAAATACTTTCTAATCGGGC
>JAVYSB010000006.1:16394-22473 GCA_038729425.1 Thermoplasmataceae archaeon
GACTCAGGAGATCAACCAGCCTAGGCTTCCCGCTGTGATGCAGATTCTTGCAGCCGGTCGCAAGCCCATTAAAACTGAACCCACGCCTTTCCCCCATGTGGAATATACCAAAATACTTTCTAATCGGGCTCCAAAGAGCGAAAGGAAAAGAATTGTATTCGAGGATCTGGAAAAAGGTGTTCCAGAGATCGTGAAGGTACTGAAGGAGGAGATGAGATGAGAGCTCTTATTTTTTCGGATAACCCTGGCCCAGGTTCGCAAACAATTTCATACATACGTGGGAAGATGGAAGCAGATGTTGTAGTGCCAGTCGAAATAAAGGAAAAAATTGTTTCCTACGGTGCTGGAAAGATATACGCCTTTAAGGGACCACTGGACTCGGGGAACGTCAGCAAGAAGCTTTCCGAGATCTTCAAATCAGGATACGATTATCTGTTTATCGACTCCACCATACTCGGTAGGGAGGTAGCTGGTTACCTAACGGCGACGGAAGGTCAGATGTGTGTTGCTGAAATAACGAGCTTTGAAACTACTGGCCAGATCGTTAAGACAAAAAGATATTTCTATGGTGGAAAAAGCGTTCTTGAAGAAGAATCATCGTCCAGAATATTTACTGTGGCGCCAGGCATCGCCGATGCCAAAGCGACTGACGCTAAGTCTCCTGTGGAAGAAGTAGATCTTACAGCCCCGACCCTGAATGTGGAAAAAACAGAAGCAAAGACATCGACAGGAGTTGACATAACCGCTGCAAAGATCATAGTCAGCGTTGGCAGGGGACTAGGGAAGAAGGATGGGCTAAAGCAGCTGGAACCGCTTACCAAGGCTCTTGGCGCTGAATTCGCCGGTTCGAGGCCGGTTTGCTCAGATTTACAGTGGCTAGGTGAAGAGAGATGGGTAGGAATCTCTGGAAAGAAGGTGAGTCCAAAGGTCTATCTTGCCATGGGGATCTCAGGCCAGATACAGCACATTGCCGGAATCAGGGGGTCAAAATACATAATCGCTGTGAACAAGGACAAAAGCGCACCTATATTCGAGGAATGTGACTACGGTATCGTTGGAGACCTCTACCAAGTCGCGTCCAAGATACTGGCTTCTCTGACTCAGTAATCCTTGTTACTAAAGTGAAATAAGATCTGGCTTAAGCCAATCAGTGCCAGATCAATTGTCATTTTATTTTTAGCAGAAATAGAGATTTTGAAAATTTTCTTAAAAAATGGGAAAATAATGAAAAAATAGGGACGATATTCATGCTTCAGCTTTTGCAGGTGTTTCCTCCTTGCTGTTCCTGATTCCCATTGCCCTTGTTATATAAGTTCCAATCACGGAAATCAAAACGTTCAGCATCACTGAAAACAGTCCAACGAAGATTAGGACTTCAGTTCCGTTAAACTTTCCAAAATTGTAAAACGACGTTTTGAAGCTCCCATTCGCAGGGAAGTTGGCACTTAGTTCCAGGTATACGTCTAGAATCATTCCTACCGCCCAGCCAACAATCATAGAATGCTTGTTAAGTTTGGGCCAGTACAGTCCAAGAAATAGCGCAGGCAAAGTTTCAAGAATCAATCCACCAGCCAACAGTTGAAGTTGTATGGCATATGTATCGTTCACTACCAATGTGAAGAGCACGGCGATAAAGATGAATACTATCGTAACTACCTTTGCATAAAACGTCTCTTGTTTTGGTTCTATGGCTTTTTTTACGTATGGTTTAAAAACGTTTCTGATGAACAGATTCGCGGAAGCTATTGACATTATAGCCGCAGGAACAAGCCCACCAATAAATATTCCAAGGAAAGCGAATCCTGCGAACCAGCTAGGCATTGTATAAAGTATCAGCGCTGGAACAACGTAAACACCGCCAGACGCTCCGAAGCTGCTGACATAGTTAAGCGCCGGGGCGACGGCATATATCAATACCCCAAACAGGGCGAGAAACGCGAGCCCAATTCCATAAACCGGAAGCAGTGCTGTACTCATTCTAAGATTTGTCTCGTTCTTCGAGCTCAGAGATCCATTGACAGCGTGAGGGTACAGATAAAGAGCCATTGCGCTTCCTATCCAGAGCGTTGGATAGCCTACAGCGTAGGTAGATAATGGAAGTGTCTGGTAAACTTGTTTTGCAGCGAAAGCATGCTGAAAACCACCGTATGCTAGAGGAACTGCGATTATCACGACAATCACAGTTATGAAAATTATTACGTCCTTGAAGAGGGCGGTAAGAGTTACTCCTCTGAGCCCGCTCATGAAAGTAAATGCGACCAGTATGATGACCGAAACTATAAGGGCAAAATCTATCAGCAGGGCAACGTTTCCGGTGTTTGGAAACATAACAGTGAGCACCGCTTTCATTCCCACAAGTTGAAGCCCGACATAGGGCAATTCTGAAACTATGCCTGTCAGCGCTATAAGAAGACCAAGAGTTTTGCTTGAGAATGTGTCTGTGACAAAATCAGCGGCCGTTATATATCCCTATTTCTTGGAAATTACCCACAGTTTCGGCATGGTCATCATCGCTACTGCAAAGGTCAGTGCTACATACGGTACTGCGAAAAAGTATATCCCGCCTGATGCGAATAAGGCCGAAGGAATTGCAATGAATGTATATGCGGTGTAAAGATCGGCGCCTATTAAAAACCATGTCAGCACTACACCAAGTTTCCTCCCTGCAAGTGACCACTCAGACAGTATTGCTTCGTCCCCCCTCCTAAAGTATCTGCCCGCGAATCCCAGAATAGCAAATACAACGAACAGGACAATGAAGACAATAAATCCAACCAGTTGGAGCCCTCCTGTTGTTGCCGTCACAAGTTATCACTTCCCTTTACGCGTCCAATCAGGTAAGCTGCCACTCCAAACATCGCAGCAGAAAGTGCGAGCCATAGCGTCTGATACCAGTAAAAGAACGGTACACCTGCAAGCTTAGGATCGACCGTATCGTACAGTGGCAACACAATGTAGGCGAAAAACGGTATCACCAACAAAATTCAAGCTATCAGATATGCCGTATTTTTGCTCATTTTCATCTTAACCGAGCTAGTATTTGGCATTGCAACTACTATGATCACATCCATATAATAATGTTTCTCAAGAAAGTCTAGACTTCAGGTGGAAATTTTCTCTTTTATCAAAATATCATTACGGATTCTGTTTGCTTTCAAATCGTCTTGAGATTGAATAATTTTTAGCTCCGATACTAAACTGATATTAATGCCATACTGATCATGAAAAGATTGAACAAGGAAAAATTGGTGATCCTCTGTGACTTCGACGGTACCATATCCACCGTAGATACCATGGACATGGTACTCAAAATATTTTCAAGCTGGTCATGGGAACAGGCTGATGATCAGTATCAGCAGGGCAAACTTGGTTACAGGGACTGGATAAGGATGATGGAAAAGCCATTCTCTAATATAAGTGCCAACAGGGAAGTAATCTGCTCCGTGGTGATTCCAGAGGCAAAGCCGAGGAGTCACTTCGGTGAATTGGTCGATTATTCCCTGCACCGTATACCTCTCATTATCGTAAGCCTTGGTATCGACTTCATCATTAACCAGGTGCTGGAACTGAACGGATGGGACGAAAAGGTGCAGACCTGCATGCCCAAGACCTCATTCAATGGACACGGATTCACCTTTGAATACCCGGAACTCAGATATGCGGACTCCTTGAATCTTAAGGACGATGCTGTGAAATATTTTAAGACCAAGGGTTACAGGGTGGTTTACATCGGAGATGGCACACCTGATTATAGAGCATGTACCGAGGCTGACATACGTTTTACCGTGAAGGGTTCAAGACTATCAGAGCTATGTAGAATCAATAGGGTGAGTGTCAGGGATTTTACAGATTTTGAGGAAGTACTGCAGATCATAAAGAAAATAGAACATTAGGAACGAACCTTTCATTCCCATACTATCATAAAGATACAACAAACTTCAAGCATGGATCACCCGTAGCATTATTTTTATTCCAATCGCTCATCCTTGGTGCATGCAGGATTCGCATTTCTTGCTTTATGACTGGATCAACGAGAGCTGGCCGAAGACAAAGTTCAATCTCAGCCAGAGCGGCATGAACCAGATAGACATTTCTAAAATTGGCATAAAGACAGACTTTGGTGAGTATCATTCAAGCGGAATCGACGGCGATCTGCAGTTCAGGAAAACAGTAGCTAGGATGCATTCCGTAAGTGAGGACAATGTAGCTTCCACCGTCGGTGGTTCCCAGGCCATTTTTATTGCAGCTTCAATGATAAACATGAAAAAGGTTCCTTTGGTGATACCTGTTCCCGAATATGAACCAATTTCATCTGTACCGGAAATGATCAATGTGAAGATCAGCAGGGAAAGTATCGATAATTTACACAAACCAGTGAGAAGAAGAGAATCATTCATCATGAGCAATCCAAACAACCCAACAGGGCTTGCATATAACGCTGACGTCATATCGCGCATGCTGGAGTCCACGTCTTCAGCCGGCCATTATGCCTTGATTGACGAAGCATTCATGGATTTCTCCCACGCAGAAGCTGAGAAAATGAAAATATATGATGGAATCATGTTTTCAAATACCCTTTCAAAATTCTATGGGCTCGGGTTCATGAGGACCGGATATGTCGTTTCTGACAGAGAGACGATCTTGAGGATCAATCACCTTAAAAGCCTTTATACTGGAGGCAGTTCACCATATTTCTTGTGGATAGCTTCGCAGGTGCTCCAGAAAAGGAATATATTTTTCGAGAACGCCAGGAAGGTCATGACCGTAAACAGAAAAATGGTCTCAGATTTTGTCATGGACACCGGCCTCAGGTCTGATGTGTCATTCGGCGTGGCTCCATATTGCCTTGTTGCATATGAACAACACATACCCTCAATTGAACTGTGCAGGAAAGTCCTGGAGAAAACCGGTGTGCTCATATCAGCCGGAAGCTACTTTGGCGTGGAAAACTCATTCCGGCTCTGTTTTACTCCAGAAACTGAAACTCTGTCAGCGGCTCTTGAAAAACTGAGTTCCTTCTTTAAAAATCTCCGATGATCAGGTTTGATCCTGACGATAATTTAGTATATTTATAAATAATCAGAGAACGTGAAACCGGAATATGTTAAGGTCAGCCTACCCTCCGGGGACAACTATAATTTCATAAAGGGCACGCTCAGAGACCGATCGCTTCACACTGTATGCGAGGAAGCAAGATGCCCGAACATAGCTGAATGCTGGGAAAGTGGAACGGCCACCTTCATGATAATGGGGAACAACTGTTCCCGCGGATGCAGGTTCTGTTCAGTTACACATGGCGGGATGATCCCACTCGATCCAGAGGAACCCGGAAAGGTGGCGCAATCTGTGAGGATGATGCACCTGAATTATGTTGTCATCACATCGGTCGACAGGGATGACCTTCCCGATCAGGGATCGCTCCACTTTGCGAAAGTGACGCGGTCAGTGAAAGATCTGGGGGTCTCTGTAGAGGTGCTCACGCCAGATTTTCAGGGAAATGGAAAACTCATAGATAATGTCCTGAGGGAGGGGCCCGATGTTTTTGCGCACAACGTTGAGACAGTGAGGCGCCTTTCACCGGCTATTAGGGATGCAAGGGCAGGCTATGACCAGTCTCTTTCCGTGCTCAGGCATGCCAAAACGTTCAACAGGAACCAGATAACGAAATCTTCAATAATGGTGGGGAATGGGGAAACGGATGACGAGGTCCTCGAAACCATGAGGGACCTCCACGCCGCAGGAGTGGACATAATAACCGTAGGCCAGTACCTTAGGCCTTCAAAGAAACAGA
This sequence comes from Thermoplasmataceae archaeon, assembly GCA_038729425.1. Lineage (NCBI taxonomy): Archaea > Methanobacteriati > Thermoplasmatota > Thermoplasmata > Thermoplasmatales > Thermoplasmataceae > Thermoplasmataceae archaeon. The sequence goes on from JAVYSB010000006.1 coordinate 22,186, forward strand.
TAGAAGTCAGGGAGTACTGTTCTTTGGAACGATTTAGAAAGTTGGAGGACATGGGGTACGACGTTGGGTTTTCCTACGTCGCTTCTGGACCTCTGGTCAGAACATCTTACAAGGCTGCAGAAGCCTGGACATTGAGGAGATTGAGCAATGACAGAAATGGTGAATGAAAAAAACGAGAAAGAAATGTACGTGAGGGCATATACCGCAATGGTGCTCTCAAGGACCTTTGACAAGAAAATCGTAACGGCGCAGAGGCAGGGAAGGATCGGGTTTTATACACCTTCCATA
>JAVYSB010000006.1:22570-87722 GCA_038729425.1 Thermoplasmataceae archaeon
GGTGAATGAAAAAAACGAGAAAGAAATGTACGTGAGGGCATATACCGCAATGGTGCTCTCAAGGACCTTTGACAAGAAAATCGTAACGGCGCAGAGGCAGGGAAGGATCGGGTTTTATACACCTTCCATTGGCCAGGAAGCCACACAGGTAGGCATATCAATGGCTCTTGACCAGGAAGATCTCATATTTCAGTACTACAGGGACGTGGCACTCATGATACATCGTGGCGTTCCACTTGAGATTCTGCTGAACCAGATTATGGGAAACACTCAGGACGAGTCCAAGGGAAGGCAGATGCCAAGTCATTACCAGGCAAAACAGTACAACTTCATGTCCGTGCAGAGTCCAGTGGCAACAAATCTTCCCCTCGCCGTTGGGGCTGCATATGCCCTGAGATACCAGAAAGCAAGCAAGGTAGTAGTGGCCACATTTGGCGACGGATCGACATCAACGCCGGACTTCCATGCCGCAATGAATCTTGCGGCAGTTTTCAACCTCTCGGTAGTGTTCGTCTGTGAGAACAACGGATGGGCAATATCCATGCCGACGGAGAGGCAGACGAAAGTGGAGATATCTGAGAAAGCGTCTGCCTACGGAATGAAGGGGATCAAGGTCGATGGGAATAATTTCATTGATACATACAGAGCAATGGCCGGGGCCGTTGAGAGGGCAAGGTCCGGAAATGGCCCGACGCTCATAGATGCCATAAGTTTCAGGATGGGCCCGCATTCAACCTCTGACGATCCTGGAAAGTACAGGTCTGAAAATGTTGAGGAGGGCAGTGAGAAGGACCCCATAACCGTGGCCGAGAATCAGCTGAAGTCCATGGGATACCTGAACGATGCACTTATTGCAAAGATCAGGGAGGAGGCATCCCGGGTCGTGACGGAGAAGTTTGACACGCAGGAGAAGGTACCGGGACCTGAACTGTCAACGATGTTTGAGGATGTATACGCAGATAAGAACTGGATTGAAAAAGAAGAAGAGGATGATATTATATGAGCACCATGAACATGGTCCAGGCTCTCAACTCGACGCTTGATCATGCCATGTCAGCGGATCAGAATATAATTCTCCTTGGGGAAGACATTGGCAGAGATGGCGGAGTTTTCAGGGTTACGGAGGGGTTGCAGGCAAAATATGGCAGCGAAAGGGTTATTGATACTCCACTTGTGGAACTGGGAATCGTCGGGATGTCCATTGGGATGTCCATGATGGGGGTAAAAGCCGTTCCCGAAATCCAGTTTCAGGATTTCATTTTCACTGCATTTGATCAGATTGTTAACCAGATGGCCAAGATGCGTTACAGATCCGGTGGTTCATACACCGTTCCTCTGGTTCTCAGAACCCCTTATGGCGGCGGGATCAGGGGTGGACTGTACCACTCACAGAGCGGGGAATCATATTTTGTGCATACTGCGGGCCTGGTTGTTGTGACGCCGTCAAATCCCTATGATGCAAAGGGATTACTCCTTTCGTCTCTTGATAGCCATGATCCCGTGATTTTCCTTGAACCAAAGCGGCTTTATAGATCCACAAAGATGGACGTCCCGGAGGAGGATTTTAGGGTTAAAATAGGAGAAGCTGCCAGATCCGCTGAAGGTGATGACGTAACCATAATAACATACGGGTCGATGGTTCCGACTGTACTTGCAACTGTGAAAAAGAACGGGCTGAGTGCTGACGTGATCGACCTCAGGACACTTCTTCCACTAGATATTGATTCAATAATTGCGTCGGTGAAGAAAACGGGAAGAGTAGTGATAGTCCATGAAGCCCCGAAAACACTGGGAATGGGTGCTGAGATATCTGCACTCATCTCGGAAAGGGCTATTGAATACCTTTATGCGCCAATCATACGGGTAACAGGTCCAGACATCCCATTTCCGTATAGAATGGAAGATCATTACATCCCAAATGAACAGCGCATTATGAAAGCTATCAGGAAAGTAATGGAGTTCAGGTGATCATATGTATTCATTCAAGCTTCCGGACATAGGAGAGGGTGTAACAGAAGGGGAAATAGTCAAGTGGCATGTAGCGGAGGGCGATGCCATAAGGAAAGACCAGGACATGGTCGAGGTCATGACCGACAAGGTCACAGTTAAAATTCCGTCTCCGGTGGATGGGAAGGTCACGAAGATCATGTACCCAGAGGGAAAGGTCGTTCAGGTAGGGTCGGTCTTGCTGCAGGTCGATGACGGAACCGGCACTGAGAAGATCATTGAAGAGAAACCTGAGATCAAGACCGAGGAGAAACAACCAGAAATCCAACCGCAGGCTGCGCCTGTGGTAACCACGGCTTCTCCCGCAGTCAGGAGAATGGCCAGGGAGAGAGGTATTGATCTTGCGTCACTTCATGGAACGGGTCCTGGGGGAAGGATCACGCTGGAAGATCTCGATATGGCAAGGGAGATCCCACCATCCACGGCACAGAAGGTACCGGAAAGGATCATCGAGATGACCCCCGGGGATCAGGTCATTGAAATGCGTGGCCTGAGGAGGATCATCTTCGATAAGATGACAAAATCCAAGCAGATCATGCCTCATTTCACTGTGATGGAGCAGGTTGACGTTTCGCCCCTTCTCGGTGCGAGGGAAAATCTCAAGCAGTATGGATTGTCGGTCTCATTCACGCCGTTCTTTGTGAAAGCTGCGGTTGCGGCGTTGAAGAGGCATCCATATCTAAATGCAGTTTACAACGAGGAAAACAGGAACTATACCCTGAGGAAGGAATACAACATTGGGATTGCAATAGATACGCCTGACGGGCTGACTGTTGCCGTCGTCAGGGACGCTGACAGGAAGAGTCTTGTGCAGATTTCGTCGGAGATCCAGGATCTTGCTGAGAGGGCCAGGAAGAATGAACTCAAGCTTAAGGAAGTGCAGGGATCAACGTTCACGGTGACTAATGTTGGATCAATAGGCGGCATAATGTCCACGCCCATCATTAATTATCCAGAGGTCGCGATCCTTGGGGTTCACAGAATTATATCATCGGGCGAGGCAAAAAATATGTTCCTGTCGCTTTCATGTGATCACAGGCTAATAGACGGTGCAGAGGCTGCTAGATTTATTAAAGACATTAAGGATTACGTCGAGAATCCCGTGGTATTACTCTCGCAGTAACTGGTGATGAGAATGAAGTATGATGCAATAATAATTGGTGCTGGTCCAGGTGGATATGCTGCAGCTATAAGACTGGGCCAGAAAGGTAAGAAGGTTGTACTCATTGAAAAGGACAAGATTGGAGGCGAATGCCTCAATTATGGTTGTATCCCATCCAAGGCCATTATAGAACTGGCCAGCTCCATAGATTACCTGAAACGGATGAAGGGTGTGCAGGCAGACGTGAAGGTTGACATGTCCCAGTGGCAGGAATGGAAATGGGGCATGATTAACAGGCTCACAGGCGGAGTGGAGACTCTATGCAGGAATTATTCCGTCGAAATCGTTAAGGGAGAGGCAATGATTGTAGACAGGAATCATGTATCCGTGGGTAGCATCGTTTATGAGGCCGAGAATCTCATAATCGCTACTGGATCGTCCCCCGTTAGATTCGACAGTTTTCAGGGCGTTATCTACAACAGGGAAATGCTGGATATCCAATCCATACCACAGAACCTTGTGGTCATAGGTGGGGGTTATATAGGAATAGAACTTGGAACGGCCATGGCAAAGCTGGGTTCTGCCGTTACTGTAATTGAAATGATGCCGTCCATATTGCCTGGTGTCGATTCTGACCTTGTGAGACCTGTGGAGAGAAAGATCAGGGAACTTGGAATAAAAGTGCTCACAGCAACAAAGGTCAAGTCAGTCCTGAAGGGCTCTAAATATTCAGTTACGCTAGAAAACGGGGATGTCATTGAAGCTGATGTTGTGATGCTGACCGTTGGCAGGAAGCCGAATACCAAAGGTTTTGGTATGGAGAAACTTGGCCTGGCCATGGATGGAAATTTCATAAAAACTGATAAAAGAAAGAGAACCAGCGTTCCAAACGTTTACGCCATTGGTGATGTCTCTGGTCAGCCTATGCTGGCGCATAAGGCATATTATGACGCAGACATTGCTGTGGACAACATCTGTGGTATAAACGCGGAGGAGGACTATCGTGCCATGCCATACGTGATTTATTCTGACCCGGAAATAGCTTACACTGGTTCAAAATCCACGGCTGAAACATATTTCCCGGTGGCCGCGAACGGCAGGTCCCTGAGCATGAATGCAAGCACTGGAGGCTTCAGGATTTATTATGATCCCAGTGGCAAAGTTACGGGAGCAGGAATAGTGGCTCCGCATGCATCGGAATTAATATCCGAGATCTCCGTGGCAGTTGAATCTGGGCTCAACGCAATGGACATAGGGTTGACAATACATCCACATCCGACTGTTTCGGAGGGAGTTAAGGAGTCAGCGGAAGCCGCTTATGGAAAACCTCTCCACTTCAAACCTGCACACTGATCTTGGCAGGATAGGATACCAGGAATGCCTGGAATTGCAGCTCAAGCTGTTAAAGTTGAGGAAAGGTGGCAAAATAGGGGACATCATGCTATTCCTGGAGCATGATCCCCCTGTGTTTACCACAGGCAGGAAATCCAATCCTATAAATTTTGGAAAAGTAAACGTAGTCGCGACTGACAGGGGAGGTGACGTAACCTATCATTCGCCCGGCCAGCTTGTGGTATACCTGATCTTCAATATTGAAAGTGACGGAAAGAGAGATGTCCGGAAGTTTGTGCATGCAGTTGAAAGTGCAATAATGGAGTCAATAGCTCGTTTCGGGTATGATCCCTATGTTGGAGACGAACCAGGGATATGGATAAAGCAAGGGAATAAGAAGGTTGCTTCCATCGGGATGGCAATCGACGGGTTCGTTTCTTATCACGGGTTTTCGCTGAACTTTACTGATGAACCTCTAGAAGGTTTCAGACAGGTCAATCCTTGCGGCCTTGATCCCGGAGTGATGGGTTATGTTCCTGTGGACAGAAACTCATTGATCGGCGAACTGCTGAAGAACTTTGGTAGCAGATTTGGAAATTTCATAGCCATTGACAAAAACGACCTTGAAGAAGCGGTAAGAAAGTTGAATGCATGAGATCTGCTCGCCATGATCGGGAGGACAGAGATAATGCTGCCCTGTTAACCGATCTATCGTGAGATGTAAATTACCCTATATCTAAGCTTCCTCGCTTTCTACGCCCACGGAGTGTGGAAGAAGAGAACCACCAACAAAGCCACCAAGCGCACAGAAAGCAATTCCAAACACAGAAATCCTCACATACATCGCCGTTTTCGCGAGCCCCGCCAGATAGGAGATCAGTGAAAGATCGTTGGAAACCAGTGAAGAGTAAGAGCTAATTGATGAGAACGCACCAAACGCTGTAGATCCGAGAATTGAGAAAATAATAACCACAATTGCCATTATTATCCCAGAAACCAGACCAGCTATTGTCCCTCTAAGAGTCCCTCTTGCAATGAGTCCTGCAATTAAACCTGCGAAAACTATCGCAAGCACGCTGGCATTTACGAGCACACCCGCCAGAATGATCCCGGCCACTGTACCAGCCGCTACACTTCCAGCATATCCGGGACTCTTAGGATCATTCATACAGAATTGTATTTCAAGAATTGTATTTAAACCTTTTCTGTACGTTCCCATTCCTAGGTTTTCAGAAATACCTGAACGTGGATCTGTCAAGCTGATCCATGAATTGCTCTGCATCTTTTTCCTCAGGCGTGGGAATCATTTCGACAGAATCCCAGGATATCTTAACATCCGTGGTCTTACCAGAAGAGATGCCCTTTACCTGAAAGCTGATACTCCTGATCCTGTCAATATCAGCGGGTTCTGGAAATTCAACCTTGGCGCGGACGTCATCTATATCTTTTCCCTTAAACAGCTCACAGGACGTGTAGTATATGGAATATTTATCGATATTTACCTCCCTGATTCTCTTTAGCATGAACAGATTCGAAAAATAAATAACAATATCTGAATAGTCCTCACCGGTTTCGGTCACTTTTCCTTTTATAACAATAAATGATAAAAATTATTGGATACGCTCTATTTCTGCAGCATCTTTTTTTCTTTGCCGCGCGTTTTCACCCTGAAGGTTGATAGCAGAATGGCGGCAATGAGCGTTAGAGATCCTCCAATAATCCACATATTTGTGTACGTTGTAACGTCAATAATATACCCGTAGAGTGGGATTCCAATGATCACGCCGAGATACATTATTGTCAGCGAAACCCCGCTATATACGCCCACATGTTCCCGGGGTGCTTCTTCGGATACTATTGTTACGAATGTTGAATTCCATGAAACTGACGTGAATCCAAGGAAGAATGAACCTGCAAGGGCTGTATACCATATAAAAGCATCAACTGGTACTGACATGAGCATGATTCCCGAAAGGACTACAATCACGAGGAGTACATCAATCTGTCTGCTGGCGAATAATCTCTGGCTCAGAAAGGGCCAAACAATCCTCCCAATCGTAGAACCAATCAACATTGTGCCAAGAAGTATCTCGGAGAAGAGCACATCGTAACCCCTGAATTTCATGAATACCACAAGGAAGGTAAATATGGCCTGTTGCCCAAGCGAGAGAAAAACCGCCACAGTGCTGACGACGACTAGTTTACGGTTCCGGAGAGCTTCACGCATTGTTTTTCCGACCTGAACCTTTACAGGGGCACGCTTCTTATTGTCCCAAGATCCCCTGGTTACCAGTGCAATAACAAGCGCCAGTAGCATCATCGCAAGAAACGCGTACCTCAAGGATAAATCGATGGCAATCACTGGTAGCGCAAGGGTTGCGGCTAACGCTCCAAGTGGAACTCCAGCCTGTTTCACTCCCATGGGTACTGTGTGTTTTGGATAATAAAGCTCAATGATCGCGCTGTTAGTTGCAGGCGTTACGATGCCATATCCAAAGCCTATGATCGAATAACCAGCCACAACCGTGTAATAGGAATGCGCCGAAAGGGCAATCAATGATCCTGTGGAAAGAAGGAAAAAACTTATCCTCAAGGCTGTTTTAGAACCCAGCCTGTCAACCATAAATCCCCCAATATTGGCCGCCAGCAATGAACCGGCAAACACGGCGCTGGTTATAATGCCCAGTTCAAAGGAGTTGAGGCTAAACGTTCCCTTTATGAAAACTGAGAGTGGCGAATAGGAGTTATTCGTGAAGTTGGCCAGAAGCTGGAGGATCATTATCTGCAGAAACAGAGGCATTATTCTTCTGTAAGTGGAAACCGACATCTATGTTCGACAGCATGATCTCCTAAGTTTTATTCTTACCTGTGAGGTCGTCGGGTATTGGATATGAAAAGGTCACGGCTGAAATACGTTCTCCTTCATCATTCCATTAAGAAACGTGTCTCTGGTAAACAGGTAGAAATTGTCTGTGCCCGACTTGAAATCAACAGCTACAAAGCCATGGGAGAAGAGAAATTTCATGACCTTGTCGCTTGATTCTCTCCACCTCATTGCTTCCTCCATGCTGTTGTTTCTGATCGCTTTGAAGTTACCAGGTATGTGTACGCGGACAGTAGATTCTTCTCTGGCTATTCTCTGCATATCCTCGCTTACAATGCCGGTTCTGTCAAGCGCCGTTATTCCATTATCTTCAATCTCAGGTCTCTGATAATCAAGCCACAGCTCAGCGACAAACCTGTCTGTTCTCATTCCAACATTTATTTTATCATCCATCTGGCCATAAAAATTCCGTAGGTACGTTCTGGCAAAGGCACCAATCTTATGGATATTGAATCTTGCATTCAATGCCATGAGGGGATCGTAGGTCCAGGCAATCATGTTGTACCCCTGCCTCTTCGCCCACGCTTTCTGGTACATCTTAAGCTGATACCCTATCCCAGAGTATTTCCTCTCCTCCAAAACTCCTGTCATATGCGAATAGAAATAATCATAATTCTTCCTCCTCCCAGGGAATCCAAAACTCATGCCTATTAGCTTGTCTTCATCATAAGCTCCAATAACTACGCCGCCGTGAAATTTCATTGCGACGACTATATCTTTTATGAGCCCATCGAGATTTTCGAATCCCCAGGCAGATTTTATAATGGGGACAATCCCCTTCACTGCATCAGGATCGTGCACTTCAGCTATGCGCATGCCCATAAATGATCAATGTCTGATTAAATCTTGTGCCTCAGGAACAAGTGCGAACAAAAAATTGCCGGCTAAATCTTATACGATACCACGGCCATTTTCAGAGGGCAAATGGAATAGTAAAACTGGATCCGTCCTCCGAAACGTACAGGGTGAATTTTTCCCTGCACCTTGGGCATTTGTATTTCGAAACTTTGAATTCCCCACTCGACCACTCCTTGTAGGGATTCCTGTCAGATTCAGTTTTGCAAGCTGGGCAGATCATGAGATACAAAACCCAATTAGTACGATATATTAAATGTTTCTAGATATTGATTAAGATTCTTTCTAAAACAGATGGCAGATCATAAAAGTAGGAGACTGGAAATAGATTTCTATCTGGCGTTCTGTATATGGATCATGGGTGCTCATAGACTAAGAGAAATCAACGTATAAAACAGAATCAGAGAAAAATAAAAAAAAGAAAAAATTGAAAATTTATGCGTGGGTTTTCTGTGCTTCCGTTGTTTTTTTGCTCCCTTTCCTGAATGGGAACAGAGGAAGGATAGGCTCCTGGCCAGCCTGAACCCACCTGTCGTTGATCACGGCAGCTCCAGCTAGATATGTCGTGAAGATTACGTCAATCAGGCCTACGACTCCGGCCGGCACAACTGCACCTGGCATTGCTCCAAGGAGAGTGGTACTGCTTGCGGTCATGCTCAGCAGTGGAATTGCCCACAGTATGAAAGTTATGAAAAGGAAGAATAGCATCAGGAAGTGCATGAGGGTCATTTTTAGGCTCGCAATCATGTATATGAATGTCATCAGGACAAAGGCAAAAGCCATCATTCCTACCAGATGAGCGTGCTGTACGTCAGATATAAAGCCGTAAAACAAGCCGAATGTCAACACTGCGAATGTCAGGAAAAAGCCTGCGTAAGTTCCGAACGCTGTCGCGCCAAACGTGTTGCCATTATTATATTCCCAGTTTGCTGCCACAAGAAGCAACAACCCACTAAAAGCAAGTGCTGGCGCCATCAGCGCAAGGTGCTCTCCCCATGGAAAGATTCCCGCTCCATAACAGGACAGTATCATTAACCCAAAGCCATACGCAAAAATACCAAGAGCTGTTGGGTCCCCCTTCTTTACGTCATTTACCATAGCTTCACCTAAGAGCCAGACGGCTCCTTAAATTAAATATAGATCATGTACTAATAACAGTAGTTCCTCACAGGTCAGGTATAGATGATACAGTGTAGCACACGCCACCTGAACAAATGGACCGCAAATCCTTTTTACCAATCTAACGTCGGCAGATAACAACACCTTTCAATTTTTGGAGGCCAAAACTATTTACAAAGATCTCGTTTAGGAAGATTCGATCTTCTTGCTGCTGCCCTGTTTAGGGGTCATATCAGAAAATACCTCTTTCCCTAAATCGTAAGCTTCAGCTTCTCTGCATTCAGATATTAGTTTCCAGAATTTTTTCGACTGGAAAAGTGTGTTGAAAAAAAGCGCCTTAGTGTGTAAATCCGGAGCATGAATATCGGCACGAAGTCTCTTTATAACATCAAATCCCTTGGCGTATTGAGCAACATCCTTTTCAAGCCTATCCCTTATAAACCTTGAAAGCGATGGAGATTTCCCAAGAGTGGAAACGGAAACAACTATCCCCTCTTTCTGAAACGAAGCTGGAAATATAAAAGGGCTCCGGTTATCATCAACACGGTTAAACAGAACACCACGGGTTAAGCACTCTCTGGATATCATGTCATTCAGTTTTCTGTCATCTGTAGCAATGATGATTATGTTCTCCTTGCGAAGGTATTCATTTATCTGATCGATGAGGACAATATGCAACTTCACTTTCTCAATGCTGAGTCCAGAGAATTCTGGATCGAACTCATCAGCTATCGCAATAATCGATTTGCAGTGCGGAATAAGGTTTATTACTTTCTTGTGGGCAGCTTGGCCTCCCCCTATAACTATGACTTTCCCTTTTGAAACGTTCAGCATTATTGGAATATATTCTGCTCTCTCAGGGGTTGAGTCCAACTGTAACACCAGCATTGAAGGTATAGAGAACGAAGATAGAACGTTTTCCCGTAATATGTTGCGATTAATCCTGCAAGGTTATCTGACGCCCTTCAATGGATCTTGTCTTCATATTCTCGAAACCGCTGCTAAGGCTGATTATAACGACACAAAGATCTCCGTGCCCGTTTTGAATTCCATTAGAAGCTTCTTCCAGAGTCGTTTCAATTACTTCCTGATTATCTCTGGAGGCGTTAAATATAATGCGGGTCGTTGCTTCAGGATTCGCACCCGCATCCAGGAGCCTTACAGCATAGTCTTTGATGGTAGTTGCACCCATTAGAACCACAAGAGTATCTACTGCACCTGCAAGCTTTTCCCAATTTACCCTGTGTGTAGAATTCTCCATTGCCTCGTGTCCAGTCACAATTGCAAAGGAAGATGAAAACCTGCGATCTGTTAGCGGAGTTCTAGAGACCATAGCGGAGTATAGGGCGGAAGTTATGCCTGGCACAATGTCGTAAGGTATGTTTTTCTCTTCGAGGAAGGCGGTTTCCTCCCACAGCCTTCCGAAGATAATAGGGTCGCCGCTTTTGAGCCGCACCACCATATCTCCTCGCTGAGCATGCTTGATCATTAGGTCTGCTACTTCATGCATTTTCAGGCCGTGTGCGCGTGGAGTCCCTCGGATGGGCACGCAGATCGCGCTTTCAGGTATTAGATCTAGTATGCCCTGGGTAACCAGGCTGTCGTATATCACTACGTCAGATGACTTCAAGAGTCTCAGTGCCCTGACAGTAAGAAGGTCAGGGTCACCAGGGCCGGAACCAACAAAATAAACCTTACCAGTTGGCATGCCCGTCACCATATTGAAATCATGTGGGCGTTCTCAGTTTCAATTGCGAATTTAGTAACTCCCCACACGTCGCTGATGAGGTCACCCATGTCCTTCTTGTCCACGCCATAAATCTGGCATGCGTAGTAGCAGGCATAAACATTCAGGTACCCGTCATCCTTGCCTTCCTTGATATTTTTAGTCCATTCCGGATCCTTTTGGCTTATGAGTTTCGAACTGGCCGTTGTGATCTTTATCTCTGGCTTTTTCATGAAAGCCTTTAATCCTTCCATGGTCACAAAAATAATCACTTCATCGCCCATGGATGCTCTCATGCCACCCTCTATTGACGCAAACATCAGTCCAGACAACTCGTTAGTTCCAAGTATAATCCCAACCTTCATATTTCACACCTCAATTGCGTATCCAACCAGATCCATCAGCCCCTTGGTCACCATGTCCACCTTATGGTACCCTATTACGTGCGGGAACTGTGCCTTATCTATTGCACAAGGTGACACGAAGTTGTGCGCCCCTGTCTTCCAGCCATAATACACAGCAGGCCAGCCTGCCCAGGCCCTGTATTCATTCCAATCTTTCTCGTCCGCAAGCAACCCGCCTCCAGCACCGCAACAGAATGTCTGCTCCTTGGTGTATTCGGCTTCCACCGTCTCCCTGACTACTGCACTGAGAACCCTCCTAGGTTCATTGATAAGATTGCCGCCCCTCGCATAGTTGCAGGGATCATGATAATTGTACAGATCATCATTCTTGTTCTTGTCCACCTTTATCTGTCCACGTCTTAGGGCATCATCAGTCACTTGGTGAATGTGCTTCAATTCAATCCCGTTCTTGGCCAGTTCGTATCTTACATACTGATCCGCAGATCTCCAGCCATGGCCACATTCTCCCCAGATAACGGTTTTTGAACCCTTCCTCACAGCCTCCTCCACCACTCGGTTTCCGAAATCCCTGAGATGTTTCTCAGAAAGGAAAAGACCAAAGTTGGCGACTTCTGTGGTGTAAGAGGAAAACGTATAATCTCTCTTGAGGACATGCATCACCTTGATGTAACCTTTCAGCGTGTCCGTGTTTGTGAACAGATCTGCCGATGATGGAATAAAGAGTGTTTCAGCCTTTGGCTTATCAAATGGGACATTGATCTGTTTGCCTGTCTCTTCAAGAATTTCCTGCTCAATGAACGAACCAACATCCTTAAGGAATTTATCGTGGAGACCCATGTTGTTGCCTGTTTTATATACCTGGGCTGCTGTACTTGCGACGTAATCAGGCACTTGCCCCATTTGTGTCAGGATGTCCCTTATGTTTCTCGTTATTTCCGATTGGTCTATGCCCTGGGGACAAAAAAAGGAACATCTACGGCATTCCGTGCACTGGTAATAGTAATTGTAGAGTTTCTCAAGATCAACTGCGTCGGGTGTTAGCCTCTTCCCCTTGTTGTACATTTTCCTTGCAAGCTCTGCTCTACCGACTGGCGTATTATTCACGTCGCCGGTGGCTATGAACATTTGGCATTTATCCACACAAATGCCGCAGTGGGTGCAGCTCTCCATGAAATTTGCAAATGCTCGGTTACCCCTCATTTCTATGAACTTCTGCACAAAATGTTCTGGGTTATCATCCTTCTTCAGGAATATTTCATTAAGTTGCTTCTCCTTTGCGTGGCGCTCTCCGGTTTTGGCAGCCCACTCTATGTCCTTCTGCCTTGACAGCCAGTCTTCTGCTTTGCCACTGGGGCTCTCAAGCAAAATGTCCCTTATTTTTGGCTTCATCTTGCTTCACCCTGCTTTAACCCTGTGTGATGGAGAGAATACATCGTTGGATTGGTAAAGAAGGAAAACGGGTGCATCAGTTTGCTGAATGGGAAGTAGAAGAAGAGAACCAGTGTTGCAGAAAAGTGAATAAGGAAAGGCAACTCTGTTGGAATATTGATTGGCGAGAATGTTACGAGTGACATTATAAACGGAGACACAGCAGAATAAGCGTAATTCCCTGGGAGCATGAATCTCTCCAATATTCCGGTCACTCCAATTGCAACGATAAGGGAAACTGCAAAATAATCCGATGCTGTATTCAGGTGCCGCAGGTACTTATCTTCAATACGTCTGTAAAGAAGAACAATACCAAAGACAACCATGACGACGGCAAAGAATGTCCCTGCGTAGTCTCCAATCGTCTCAAGCGTAGCCTGACTGATCCCTGCTGCCTCAAAATAAGAATAAAGAAAGAGGTCTGAGTGTGCGGCAATGACAATCCAGAGACTCCAATGAAAAGCAAGTGAAGAATATCTGACCTTAGGATCTCTCTTCATACTGGAAAAGAGGAATATACGCTTTAAGATGTTTACAAAGGCCTTCAGTCTAGTATCCTGCCCTGGATATACAAATAGATATGGAAGTCCAAGGTAAGTACCACTTGGCCCTTTCCGCCTGAATATCCATTTCAGGAGAACTGCTAAAACGCCGACAATGAATACCAATACTGCAAGATAGGCAGTTGCTATGAACAATAATGATTCAATGGACAACACAGGAGTTCACCCCAGAGAATGGATGGGGAGCGTTTACCTCCCGCTCCCGTTTCTCAATGTGGTAATACCCCTGACATCAAGATACTCGAGGCTCTGCTCGAAGAACGGCAGACCGGTTCTCTCAAAGAATTTCTCCCACCCTATCCTTTCAATCCAGTCTGATATCCTCTCTCCCTTCTTCGCATCGTTCTTCCAGGTTTCGACAATTTTCCTCACCGTAGCCACAGTCTTCGGATAATGTGGTACTTCATTTGGCAGGAATGGCACAACGATCCTTCCAAGGGTCGTACCCTGCCTGGAAGCCGCGGCCTTGCCTCCAACCATCAATGCATGACCATCTGTTTTTTCAGGTGTCCTGAAGATGATCCCGCCGCAGGCAGCGAGACAGAGTCCGCATCCAATGCAGAGGTTTTCCCTTATTTCAAGAGTCCTTGTCCCGTCGGGGAGAGGTTTGAGCTGTATTGCCCCAACCGGGCACGAGAATGCCGTCCCCTGCATATCGCATGTCTTCGCAGCATCAGTCACAATAGGTATTTCAGTGTGTATTCCGCCTATGGAGATGTCAGGGAGGAAGGTATTTCCACACGAACTGGGACAACCGGAAACGCCTATGGCAAGTTTGGCAGGCAGATCCTCTTCGTTGTAATACTTTGAAAGATCATTCGCTATGGCCTGTAGAAGCGATGGGGCATCAACGGCCGCAAGGGCGCAGTGGAAGAATCCAGCACAGCTTGTCATGTTCCAGAGATGGCCTCCCCATCCACCCACCGGGAAGCCTATACTGTTCATTTCTTCCTTAACTTTCTTTGCTGTCTTAAGGTCCTTCACTATGAACTCAATGCTATAGGCCTGCGTAAATCGCATCGATCCCTCCCCGTACTTCCTCGCAATAGCAGATAACTTTCTTATGGTCTCAGTACTGTATCTTCCGTTGGGAGTCGAGGGAGACTTGACGGTAAATATTTTCTTTCCTGAGGTGTCAGTGTGAGCAATGATACCCGGTTCTACTATTTCATGCATTATCCACTTCCCTACAGAATCCTGCAGAAAAGAGGGAATATATTTGGTGTATGGCCTCGGTGGGCCCTCAATTACTGTCTCTGTCATGATGTTACCTCCTTTGATACGCTCTCCGGTATCTCTTTCCTCTCCTCTTCTGATACTCCGTAGAATATGTTTGTCCTAAGATCTTTCACGTTCATGGGTTTTGGTTCCATTCCCATAAGATCCAGGAAACCCTTCATGCCTATTCTGAAGATTAAATCGCCAAGTCTCTCTTTCCTCGCAGCATGGTCCTGGAACACGTCAACAATCTTCTGGACGTAGTCCATACCCTGATCCATTGTATCCACTCTATCGAGGAGTTTCGCAGATAGTGGTCCTTTTTTCCCGCGGAGCTTTCCACCCACGTAAACATTGAGTTTAGCTTTCTTTCCTGGCATAAATGCTCCATGTCCTTTTTTAACGCATTCCATGCACTGTATGCAATCCTCACCTTTTATCTCAACGCCTGTTTTTGTCGCCCTTATTGCGAGCGTAGGGCACGAATGTACAACGTCGTCAATTTCTTCCTTGCTCAGCTTTTTCAGGTATTCCTCACGCACCTCTGGTGCACCTTCCCAGGATCCAACCAGAGCTATGTCACCTTTCTGGGTTGCCCTGGCACAATCCAGTGGACAACCGGATATCTTCAGCTTGACTTTGTGCGGGAATGTAGGATATTTGGCGTAATCGTTGAATCTTTCATAGAAATCGTCCCTGGCCTTCATGGTGTCAAATCTGGCGTATTCACACAGTGCTGACCCAACACATGTGGTCGTGTTCCTGAAGGCATCACCCGTCGATCCGATCTCGAAACCAGCTTTCCTGAAATCTACGAAGAAATCTTTGATCCTTTCCTTGGGTATGCCAGGAATCTCGATATCCTCGCCCGTGCTGAGGGCATGAATCATTCCGACACCATATTTGTCCGCAAAGTCACAGTATCCATCCAGCATATCCGAAGTGACAAAATTCCCCGAAGGTATGAGAACCCTAACAACATTTGTACTTTCTCCTATATCCTGCCTGCTGGAAACTCTCATTAGGATCCCCGTGGGCGCTCCTGGTACTGAAACGTATCCCCCCGTTGTAAAAAGGTCTCTCTTGAGATACAGGGATGCTGCGTACAGATCAACTGGGTATCTCGTCTTCTCGGCTTCTTTTATATAATTAGGCCAATCTCCCTTCTTTATCTCTTCTAGTATTTTTCTTCCTTCTTTCACTTCTGGCAAAACTTCAGACATCACTTCACCTCTTTGAACTGATTCAGCGCGTACTCTGTAGCCACCGCATAACCATGATCCCTGCAAAACTCGGCAAACTTGGCTTTCTCCTGGCCTTGAATCGTTACCCGCATCAGTGGGGTATCCTCCTCCTTCGCATCTATTCTCTCGCACCTTCCAATGGTATTCACGCAGTTAGGGCATACTTGATCCCTTGTTGTAAGATATTTTAGTCGCTTAGCCTTTACCGGGTTGTTAAGTTCCTCCTCAGACAATATATCAATTGCGTATCCGCATTTTGGGCAGGTCAGGTAAATCACTTAAACACACCCCGTTGGTTTTGGTGCACCAGCAAGCCGGCATGCTCCTTTAGCTGGTCCTGTTGGGAAGAGAGAATAGATCTTCTTCAGTTCTGTTCCAGTGTTCTTTACTAGCATCCTGATCGGCGGGCAACTGTCGAATTCTCTGTAGTATCCCCTCAGATAGTTTATTATCTTCCAGTGCTCATCGGTAAGCTGACTGACGGCTTCATCTGGAGCAATGGCAACCGCAAATTCCGGACACCAGTCCTCCGGGTTCACAAGAAAGCCATCTTCATCGATCTCAATTTTCTTCTCTGATCCGTCTGCTGATTTAACGGAAACATAGCGTTTGCTTTCGTTGGATTCCATTTTTCGCACACCCATTTTATAAATCGGGAGCGTGGAAATAAGGAGGTTGCCTTATCCATGAGGTATTTCCTGCAAAATAACAATCTTTTCACATTTCAGTAGGCTTCAACACCGGTTTTCACTCGGTTCCATGAATTTCGTATAAATTGCAATTTTTTCCTACATCTCATTATTTAAATACAGATACAAGGACATTCAGGATCTATGTGCGAATCGGTATAAGCAGAACACCTTAATAGCTACTGCCTGCTTTCATTTGTGACTTAGGTGATAAAAAGGGGGTTAAACTCAGGAAAGTAAGTACCATCCTATATTACCGCATACGTTAGGTATCATTGTAATAAGCCAGACACCGATCTAAAAATTATCATGGCATCTAAATGTTCAACAGAAATAGTTTTGGACATTCAAAGAAACGACTGCGAAATCCTCAAGGCTATTCACGGCCACGAGTGTTCTGTTGAACAGCTTTCTGTGCATTCAGATAGAACACTGGTTTCTATAAAGTCAAAAGATTGCCATGAAATCATCAGGGATATGTCCTATAACGGGATGAAGGTTAGAACCGCCAGAAGAGGAGAAATATGGGTAGAAGGATCAAGCTGCACATTTTGCTCATTTATCTCAAAGTTTCCTTTTGTTAAGGTACTGCGGGTCATTCCACTAACCGAGAACAGGATACAGGTGCACCTCGTTATACCATCCAGGGGAGACGTCAGGTTTTTCAAATCAAAGATGAAAAGATCTGGAATAGACTATACAATTCTCAGCGAAAGGCCATTCCAGCCTAAAGATATGACAGATAAGGAGAGAGAAATGGTCTCCACGGCACTTCAGAGGCACTTCTTCGATTGCGAGAACAGGACCTCCCTCACGGCAATTGCAAAGGATATAGGAATATCTCCTTCATCGCTATCGGAGACTATTCGCCGCGGAACAAAGAAAGCAGTTGTATACTATATGGAAAATAAAAAGTAACTCTTTCTATCTTAAGGAAAGTATTTTGCAAGAATTTCGGTGAATAATTAATATTGTGGAATATGTATTGGGTGAACATGAAAGGTAGGGTGACATACCGTATTCTGAGGATGCCCATGATCTATCCCTTTGAGACAAGTTTTGGGAGGCAGACTGAAAGGGTGCCGATTATATTCAGAATGGAAAAGGACGGGATAACAAGTTATTCCGAATGCGTAACCGATGTTGATCCGTTCTACAGCTATGAATCAAATTCCACTGCCCTTTATATAATAAAGAATTACCTGGGAAAGATCCTGAAGAATGCGGAAACCCCGCAGGACTTTATTGATGGAGCTGCAGTTATCAAAGGTCACAACATGGCTAAAGGAGCCCTGGAAATGCTTCTCTGGGATCATTCTGCCAGGATGTCCGGGATACCTCTGCACAGCATGCTTGGGGAAAACAAGGGATATGCCGAAGTGGGTATATCTATAGGTATGGAAACAATACCAGGGCTTTTGGACAAGGTCAGAAACGCAGTAAATTCGGGTTATAGAAGGATAAAGGTCAAAATTAAGAGGGGAAGGGAAATGGAAATCCTATCAGCTGTCAGGGACTCATTCCCGGATGTTCGGTTGACTGCAGACGCTAACTCAGATTATAGCACTAAGGACGCTGATCTGCTCAAGAAACTCGATAAATTCAATATGGAATACATTGAGCAGCCATTCGATCATGATGACCTTATTTATCACAGTAGACTTGCAAAAGACATCAGCACACCCATATGCCTGGATGAATCCATTACATCTCCCGAAAAGGCAAGAAAAGCGCTGGAGATAGGTGCATGCAGTGTCATAAACATCAAGCCAGGGAGGGTTGGGGGTTTCTCGAATTCCCTAAAAATCGCAAAAATAGCGAGAGAATTCAAGGCACACATATGGATTGGAGGCATGCTTGAAACCGGAATAGGGCGTTCTTTCAACATAAGCCTCGCATCATCAGCATTGGTAGATTACCCTGGGGATACATCCCCAAATTCGAGATATTTTCACAGGGATATTGTCAGGAATCCATTTATGATGGAACATGGAAAAGTAACCCCCTCTTCTCTTTCAGGGGCTGGATACGATCTTGACATGGACGCATTTGTGTCTTACACAATAGAGGAGGGCACCATCTTTGAGTGGTAACGGCAATGTATTAGTGAAATACTTTGTGGACAACAAAGATGAGATGATTTCTGATCTGAAACGGCTAACAGAATGTGAAAGCCCGTCTGGGAACGTTGCATTGCTAAATGCCTGTGCAAAAGTGATTTTAGAAGTCATAGGAAAGAGAACCGGTATCAAACCAGACATCTTAGAACTTGAAGATGGAACTCGGGCTTTAAGCCTATCCATCGGTCGAAAAGGCGGGAAAAGTATCCTTATCCTGGGCCATTTCGATACCGTATTTCCGGAGGGCACCCTGAAGAGAAGGCCATTCCGCGTTTCGGATGACATGATCGAGGGACCCGGTGTTTTTGACATGAAAACAGGTCTTGTTCAGGGGATATGGTCAATAAAATTCCTGCGGGAACACGCACATTGCGATCAACGGATTCTATTCCTTATAACTCCAGATGAAGAAACAGGGAGTCTCTATTCGAGGAAACTAATTGAAGAAGCCGGCAAAAATGCCAGTCTTGGGTTTGTGCTTGAGCCAAGTGAAAGTGGAAAACTGAAAACTGGCAGGAAGGGTGTGGGTACATACAACATCACGGTAAAGGGCAGGGCAGCTCACGCTGGATTACATCCGGAAGACGGTATAAGCGCCATATGGGAGATTGTGCATATAGCAGAAAGGCTAAGTGAGCTACAGGACATCTCCAAGGGAACGACGATCAATGTTGGAACAATCTCTGGTGGGACAGCTGCAAATGTAGTTCCAGATATGGCTACAATAACTGTGGATGTAAGGGTAACTGACCTTGATGAAGCTAAGAGAATTGACGAGAGTATACAATCTATGAGGCCGCAGAACATCGAAGCCAGGATCAATGTGGCTGGAGGAATCAACCGCTTACCGATGGTCAAGAACGAACGCACCGCAGTTGTGCTTGAAGAGATAAAGAAGATAGGTAATGACATTGGCATAAAGATAGAGGACGTATCGGTGGGGGGAGGCAGCGACGGGAACATAATATCGCAGTTTGGGCTTCCTGTTATAGATGGGTTGGGAGCAGTAGGTTCGGGGGCGCATTCCGACACGGAGTTTGTGGTTATGTCTTCCATTCCTTTAAGGACTGCCCTATTGACTCATATCCTTATGAAGTATTGTGATTGAAAATAGGCCACATATTCTATGGTCGCTTTGATCATCGGGAAAAAACTGACTGTCTTTCACGAAGGGCAGGGTCAGATTTTTCGTTGAACGACGAAATGCTCTCTGGAGTTGAAACCAGCGTTGCGTACGGCAAAATCTAACCTGTTAGAATCCTCCTTAAAATACGTTAACCGTTTATAAATTTCTATGGCTGAAAGCACAAACGATCAAGAAAACATAGCGGGCAGGCTTGAGAGGTTGCCTTATAGCAATTTCCACACTAAGTTTGCATTGATGCTCGCAAGCGGAGAATGGGCTGAGAGCCTGATGCTTCTTGGAAATGGAGCAATTCTCACGCTGGTAGCAGTCGCCTATGGAATAACTGGAGACCTGTCGGCCTATGGAATTCCTGCTTTCTTTTTCGCAGGTGAATTTATCGGGTCGATTCTCTTTGGAAGGATCGCTGATACGAGAGGACGAAGAGCAGTATTTCTGACCAATCAGCTCGTTTTCGGAATTGGCATGATAATAGCCGGTTTCATGAACTCGTGGCAGTTGATCGGTATATTTGTCCTGATTGGGGGTATTGGAGTTGGCGGAGAATTTCCTCTGGTCGATAGCTACGGAACAGAGATGTTTGTCAGGAAGAAAAGAGGAGCGTGGCTGGCACTTATATACACCATAGCTGTAACTGCTGCACCACTGATTGTTTTTATAACTTATCTCACCAAAAGCATAGGTCCACTAATTGGTGGGGTAGGAATTCCTGGTATGCCCGGCTATGTTGCACCTGTTGGGTATTACTCGTTCAGGATACCTCTCTGGTTCATGGGAGTCGCCGGTATACTGGTTTGGTTAATAAGGTTCCGTCTGAAGGAATCTCCGAGATGGCTGGCCACCCATGGTAAAATGAATGAAGCAATGAAAGAAATGGATGACATAGAAGTCGAGGTCAAGAGGGATACCGGACTTAAAGAACTACCTCCCGTTACAGACAAATTAGAAGCACCAGTTAAGATCTCCGCCTACAAGGACATCTTTGCCAAAGACGTCAGGAAGACTACAATTTTGATGGCTATATTTATGTTCTTCCAGTCTGGAATATTCTATGGGTTCGTCACATTCGCGCCAGGGCTGCTCGTAAGCAAGGTTACGCTTCCTTCGTACGATGTCCTCGGTTATGCAGCAGTCATATACAGTGGCTTCTTGGTGGGAAGTATTTTCAATGTGTTTATAATTGATAAAATAGAGAGGAGATTCGGTGTAATACTGTTCGCTATCCTTGGCGGCATTTTTGGAACACTGTTTGCAGTGGGTAGCGGACTTACGGAGGCCGTTATACTAGGGTTCATAACAGCATTCATGCTCTGGAATTTCTCAAACTTTTACCATCAGTATAACGCAGAGATTTTCCCGACGAGGGTGAGAACGACAGCAGCCGGCTTTGTTTACTCAATAAGCAGAATTTCCACTACAATCATAGTCCTGTTCATCGCTGCATACATCGGATCAAAAAATGCACTCGGAATATTCTCGGTTGTATGGGTATTCATAGTAATAGTTACCATAATATTGTTCCTTCTTCCTAATTCTACTCAGAAATATGTCGAAGAAATAGCAGTATAATTCCATAATTTTTTAAAAATCATCTTTTTTTATTTTTGTACAACGTAATATCCAGTATACTTTTTGGCTTTTTTATGTTTAAGGCTTTTTAGACACAAGGCGCTGTTAGCAGCATAAAAACGGCTGGTCCAATTCTCTATGATCAGTTCTCAAATCTAATTTTTTTCAGATGGGCTGTTAGATTGAGAATCATCCCATTGTTAGTTGATCAATTAAGCCTTCTTTAAATCGGAATGTCAAATACTAAATTTGTAAAATTCGCACTTATAGGTGCAGTGGGGAATATCGCGCTCAAGAACAAGTCCTGTGGGGAAGACCCTTTAGTTTTGTGTGAAACGACGCACCCTGGATTTCAAACGCAACATGTTGAGACACACTAATTATTTTTTAATCCTAAAAGCTCCTCAGTGCATTACACCAATTTGTTTATGGAAAACCTCTCCTAACCGGTTAGATCAACTATTATAATATTTGCACGCTATAGCAGATCATGATAACGGATGATACCCTTCGGGAGGGCATGCAGGCTCCAGGAATGGCGTTCACCGTGGATGAAAAAGTTAGGATTGCAAGAATCATCAGTACTTGTGGAATAAAGCGTGCGCTGGTTGCATACCCACCCGCCCACACATCTGAAGTAAGGGCTACGGAAAGGATTGTGGCCGATCATATTTTCCCTGAAATCTTTGCGCTTGGTAGAGCTATAAAGGAGGATGTGGATAGCATTGCGGAAACTGGCTCCAACATTTCCCTCCATCTCCCTTTCAGACTGGAGAAGCTTGACGAAGCCTTAGATGCGGTGAAGTATGCTTCCTCCAAAGGACGAATCCTGGAAGTGGCAGTGGTTGATGTCATGAAAAATGATATCAAGGATGTTATCAAGATCGCCAGACTGGTTTCACAGGCGGGTGCCGATGTTGTACAGCTACCCGATACGACCGGTATGGGATCGCCCAAAAGAATCAGATCGCTGTTTTCCGAGGCAAGATCATCCCTTGAGGTCGAAATAGAAGCACACTGCCATAACGACATGGGGGCTGCGCTGGCAAACTCTTATGCAGCACTAGAAGGTGGCGCAGACCATGTGGATGCAACAGTTTATGGAATCGGAGAAAGGAACGGCATCGCAGACCTTGCATCTCTTT
Organism: Thermoplasmataceae archaeon; assembly: GCA_038729425.1. Classification (NCBI taxonomy): domain Archaea; kingdom Methanobacteriati; phylum Thermoplasmatota; class Thermoplasmata; order Thermoplasmatales; family Thermoplasmataceae; species Thermoplasmataceae archaeon. The sequence goes on from JAVYSB010000006.1 coordinate 45,081, forward strand.
CCGCAGTACTTGAATCAGAAGGAATATCCACAGGAATCAAAGAAAGTGCTGTCAGGGAGGCTTACAAAAAGATACTGGATGTGATATTGACCAAGGCTGGAGAGAGATTCTTCTTCCGGAACTTCCCCTCCGTAGGGGATAACGTCTCCATAAACACTGCGGGAACACACGTTGCATTTTCGGACATCTTCACTGCAGGAGGGATGAGTTTCAATGTGTACGCTGGAAAATCCATGATAAAGCGTGTGCTGGATTTTTCTGGTGTGAAGACAGATGATCAGGAGATTAGGAAGTTGCTTAATGCTGTGAAGGACAGATCGGCGAACGAGGGGAAGTGCTTGGGGGTTGACGAGATCGTGAAGATGGCAGGTGAGATCATTGGTGAGAGTCATTGAGATTGGCCATATAGTCGCTGGCCCATCTGCAGGCCTGATATTTTCAGAGTTGGGGTACGACGTTATAAAAATAGAGAAGCCAGGGGATGGAGATATAGCAAGACGGCTCACAGATTCCAGCGCGGGTGCATTTCCATTCTATAACAGAAACAAAAGAAGCCTTGCGGTGGACCTTGGAAAACCGGAGGGAAAAGAGGTGTTCCTGAGGCTCGCCAGGGAGACTGATATAATAATAGATAATCTGGGATATGGCGCGATGGATAGAATGCACCTTTCCTATAGTGACCTTTCATCCATAAACAACAGGATTATCTATATGTCAATCAAGGGGTATGCTGCAGGGCCAATGGAGAAAAGAAAATCACTTGATTTTCCAATTGAGATTCACAGTGGTGTTGCATACATGACCGGTCTCACAAACAGGCCAATGAGGGTTGGTGGCTCCATGATTGATATGGGGGCGGCCATGTTCGGCGTTATCCAGGCTCTGGACGCTCTTATGGAAAGGGAGAAGACTGGAAAGGGGAAGTTCATCGATATCGGATTGTTCGAGACTGCAATGTTCTTCATGGGGCAGCATATTGCAACATACCAGATCATCCACAGGGCATTGAAACCAATCAATGAGGAGGGATTTGCATGGGCAATATACGACTTCTTCGATACCAGTGATGGAAACCAGGTTTTCATTGCAGTTACAACGGACGCCCAGTGGAAGGTGTTCTGCAGAGAAATGAATCTTGGTATCTGCGAGAGGTCAGACCTGGAAAGAAATGAAGATCGGTTTACAAAAAGGAGAGATCTTCTCGCCCTGATAGCAGAAAGAACTACTAAGATGAAGAAAGTTGATCTAATTCGCCTTCTGCAGGCAAACAACATTGCATATTCTGAGCTAAAAAGGCCTTGGGACCTGCTTTCAGACGAGCAGGCGGCAAATAATCTGGTGGTTGAGGATTACCTGGGAGATCGAATCAGGGTGCCAGCCATTCCTGGGGGTGGACACATCGCAAGGGACCCTCCAAATATAGGGCAGGATACGGATGAATTACTAAGGGAATTGGGGTATTCTGAGCTGGATATGGAAAAATTGAAAAATATTGGGGCAGTTGCTTTTGCAGGTATAATTGAACAAAAGCGAGTTCATAATCTGTGATTTTGTTTCTTTCCAGAATATTTGAACTCAGTGCTTTGGGTTATCTCCCCTGTAATATTGCGATTTCCACTGTCGATCCTAAGAAAGATTAATAAACGATTAGGTATAATATAAATTATTAATGATCTACGGCAGTTTCAGTGTTAAAAGCGAATGCGGACTGGCAAAAGTTTCTGAAGCACTCGGCGAGACTGTAATATCCCTTTATGCTGCCCCACTCGACGGTGGGAAAAATTACGTTTTTTCCATAGTAAACTCCCGAAAAAGTGAAGAGTTGGAACCGCTTCTTCTGAACGATTTTGTGTCTTATAAAATTCACTCCGAAAACGGAATCATTTTGCTCCAGGGTATAAAACGTGGTCATGGACTAATCAAGGCAATAGTGGACAGTGGAGCGGTACCCTCATTCCCCCTGTTAGCCAGGGGCGATATTGAGGTTCTTAATTTTATGTCCCTGTCTGATAGATCCCCCTCTGCCCTGGAAGATTCGCTGGGATACGGAAACAATTTGGATGATTTTTTCTTCGATAAGGTCGGAGGAGAGAGACTTATTCTCGACGTCACGCAAAAGTGGGGGGTACTTGGCACTGTAAGCCTCACAAATGCGGAGAGGGATCTCATAAAAGCTGCTTACAAACATGGATTTTTCGAATGGCCAAGGATGTACGACCTTGATCTCATGAAACGTGACTATAACCTCTCGAAGCCGACCATTCTATATCACATGAGAAACGCCGAAAGAAAAATAATGCAGATGATATTCGGCTGATCACCTTTTTTGATGTTCCTAATAATTTCAAGAAATTCGGATCTTATATCTATAGCGGATCGTTTTTAAAGCCAGCTCTTCCAAGGGCATCTCTGATTCCAGAATATAGGGCTGCGCCAGAACCATATCGCACTTTGCAATGTTCGCCGCTTATTACGCATTATCAGGATATAGTTGCATTTTATTGCACGTGCACATGATCTTGGAGCTAGAGGGTTATACCTCACCTGAGAGGTTTGATTTTTATTACGGATTTCAGAATGATACCGACGGGTGTAATGCATGATGGAATTCTCGCTATTTCAGAATAGAGTCCAGAACATCTCCTTCCATGGTTCGAAGACTGGGGTGTTCAACCCGAGACTGGATGCCACCGATCTAATTCTGCATCTTGCTGAGATCTTTGTGTGCATTCCATCCACGACATTTTATGTCGAGAATAGGTGAAAAATATGCCGTCTTTCGTGGTTGCTGCAAAATGCAAGAACAATGGAAAATGTGAAGAAATTTGTCCAAGCGATATAATGCGCGTGGATAAGGAACTTCAAAAAGGTTACAACATAGAGCCAGACATGTGCTGGGAATGCCTTTCATGCGTCAAAGCATGCCCAGAGAAAGCTTGTGAGATACGGCCCTACGCCGACGTAGCTCCACTGGGGGCAGAGATAAAGGCTGACAGGGACGAGACAAGGAACAGCATCAAATGGGAGATAAAATACAGAGACCAGAGTATTCAGAAAAGTTTTGAGTTTGCCATCAGGACCACCCCATGGGGTGCTATAAGACTCCCGGAACCTACAGATGATAAAAATAACAAAATCGATGGAGAGGAGCTTTCTGAGGAACCAGAGAGGCTTATGACGGGAAAACCCCTGCCAACAAGAAAATCTGGTATAAAGGGAATAGGGGGCGAGTAAATGCAAGTAAAACAAGTGGACTCAGACATTCTCATCATAGGGGGCGGAATGGCTGGATGCGGAGCTGCCTATGAGGCAAGGTACTGGGGGAAGAACCTAAAGATTGTTATAGCTGAAAAGGCAAATATTGACAGAAGTGGAGCGGTTGCAATGGGGCTTTCCGCAATAAACACCTACATTGGAATGAGGTGGGGAGAGCATACGCCAGAGGAATTCGTGAGGTACGTCAGGGGAGACCTCATGGGAATGATCAGAGAAGATCTCGTGTACGATGTGGCAAGGCATGTGGATTCAACTGTTCATCTCTTTGAAGAGTGGGGGCTTCCCATAATGAAAGATGAAAAGACAGGGCATTATAAGAGAGAGGGCCCGTGGCAGATTCTAATTCACGGAGAGAGCTATAAACCCATAGTTGCCGAAGCTGCGAAGAAGGCTGCAACAGAGGTATACAACAGGATAATGATCACGCATCTGATGATGTCTTCCACAGAGAAGAACAGGGTTGCTGGAGCGGTTGGGTTCGATGTCAGAGATGGATCTTTCTGCATATTCAGAAGCAAGGCAACGGTAGTAGCATCTGGTGGAGCAACTCATATATTCCGTCCTAGGTCAGTAGGAGAGGGTTGGGGAAGGACATGGTATTCTCCATGGAGTACGGGATCAGCATATGCGCTGCCGATACAGGCAGGTGCAAAGATGGTGCAGATGGAGATCAGGCTTGTGCCGTCTAGATTCAAAGATGGATACGGTCCAGTAGGTGCGTGGTTCCTGCACCTTAAATCCCAGGCCACAAACGTATACGGGGAGACCTACGACACTAATAGGGATAAACTCAGAGCAAAATATGGAAAGTATGCTGATCTTAAGCCCATGCCTACCTGCCTGAGAAACGACCTGATGATGGACGAGATAAACGAAGGAAGAGGGCCAATTCTGATGCACACAGAAGAAGTTCTTGATAATAGGGAAAAGGAGGAAGCCGGGTGGGAAGACTTCCTTGATATGACAATAAGTCAGGCTGGAATATGGGCGGCTCAGAATATAGAACCAAAAACAATGCCCTCCGAGTTGGTTCCGACAGAACCTTACATTATGGGCTCTCATGCGTGCAACGCAGGTACATGGGTAAGTGGGCCTTCCGATCTGGCACCAAGGGATTACCAGTGGGGATACAACAGAATGACAACGGTTACAGGACTTTTTGCCGCAGGCGATGCGGCAGGCGGGGCAGCTCACAAATTCTCATCAGGGTCGTTCACAGAGGGAAGAATAGCCGGGAAATCCGCAGTGAAATTTATAAGCGACACCGACGCTAGGCTGCCTGAAGTCGATAAAGACAAAATAGAGGCCTACAAGACAGAAATTTTCCAGCCATTCGAGACATACGAGATTGGCAGGCAGTTCATCTCCAAAGGATCGGTTTCACCGTATTATCTCTACCCAAGTATGGGGCTGAAGAGGCTTGAGAAGATCATGGACGAGTACGCAGGAGGTATTTCAACCCTTTACAGGGCGAATGCGAAGGGAATGAGTCGGGGGATAATGATGCTGAACATGCTAAAGGAGGACCTGCAGCTCTTGGGTGCAGAGGACCTTCACCAGCTTCAGAGAGCTTGGGAACTTCATCACAGGGTAGTGACTGCTGATGCTGTGTTGCAGCACACGCTGTACCGAGAAGAGACAAGATGGCCCGGATATTATTACAGGTCAGATTTCCCGAAGATAGACGATGAGAACTGGCATGTGTTCGTTGTATCTCAGTACGACGGTGATCAGGACAAATGGTCACTGCAGAAAGTGCCAGTGCAAACCATAATTGGAGAATGAGGTAGAAATATGAGCTATATAGGGCATAATGGAAAACCAATAGTAGAGAGAGTGGAGACCGCAAACGTGGTAAGCAGAACGGCGGATATGAAAAGGATTCCAGTGAGGAGAGAGATAGCCCATGAGATAATTAGCCTTTCATACGGCTTTTTCACTCCCCTGTCTGGTTTCATGAATCAGGATGAAGTCGACGGAGTCCTCGACAACATGGAACTTCCTGACGGGACACTCTGGAGTATCCCCATAGTATTTGATATGTCTTCTCAGAAGATCAAGGAGTACGGTTTGAAAGAGGGGGACAGCGTGCTTCTGGATTACATGGAATCACCAATGGCGGTCTTCGACATTGAAAGTATTTATAAGTACGACACCGAGCGTATGGCTGAAAAGACGTATGGTACAAAGGACGCAAAACATCCTGGGGTGAAGAGAACGAGATCATATGAGGATAGGTTCATAAGTGGCAGAATTACGCTTATTAATGAGCCGGTCTTCAATGAACCATTCAGGAGTTATTGGGCAACTCCAAAACAGCACATTGAGGAATTCAAGAAAAAGGGGTGGAAACATGTGGTCGCACACCAGACAAGAAATGTTCCACACACTGGTCATGAGACGCTCATGAAGCAGGCCTGGTTCGCTGCTAATGAGGATATGCCAATAGATAACCTGCAGACTGGCGTGCTTGTCAATGCAATAATAGGGGAGAAGAGGGTAGGAGACTACATTGATGAGGCAATACTACTTTCACAGGACGCCCTGAGAAAATATGGGTATTTTCGGGATAACGTGCACAAGGTAACGTTTACGCTCTGGGACATGAGATATGCTGGGCCCAGAGAGGCCATATTCCATGCCATATTGAGGACAAATCTTGGCTGCACCCACCATATGTTCGGCAGAGATCACGCGGGAGTAGGTGACTTTTATAAACCATACGATGCACAAAATCTTTTGAAGCAGTACAGGGACAAGCTGTCCATTAAGCCAGTATTCCTCATGGAAAACTGGTACTGTCCGGAATGTGCTGAGGTTACAAACTCTGCACTTTGCAGTCATGACTCAAAGGCACAGAGCTTCAGCGGCACTGTCATAAGAAGCATCCTTACCGATGGAGTCAAGCCTACCAGGAAGGTCATGAGACCAGAAGTATTCGATGTCGTAATGGAAAGCGCTGCAAAATATGGACAAGGGTCTCCATTTGTGTCTGAGCAGTACCTTAAAGTCAGGCAGCCTGTTTTCTCGCTGAATCAGATGGAAGTGATTGCAAAATGAACGCCGACAAAAACGCCATCAAAATAAATGTGTGGATAAACGATGACAGACTGGAAGCCTTGAAGAAAGCTGGCCTGGCAGAGATGGCCAGAGAGAAGTTCGCTGGCATGATGCTGCTTGAGATTAACTGTACTGAGGACCAGAAGAACTCAATTCAACAGCAGTATCCTTCTGCCAAATACGACTCTTCAACGACTCATTCCATAGAGCTGCTTCCAAAAGCAGCAAAGGACAAGATCTTCGATCTGGCAGTTCATATGAGGTCAACAGGGCCAGAAGTAATAGACAGATTCCTGGCAAAGAAATAGTCCTGAGCCTAAATTTTAATGAATCGGTTTCCCTGAAAACGGGGAACCGAGGCCTTTTTCTAAAAGTAATACTGTACAATATGGCTGAATTTATGGCAAATGGTCGAAGTAAAACATGACGACTTTCTTCATGCTTCTCCGCAGGATCTCAGATAAAGAAGAAGGCGCCATATCTAGCCTTTCTGCCAGTTCAGTCAAAGATGTTCTATTATCCTCATCGAAATATCCATGCTCCATGGCGATTCTCAGAATGCTTCTTTGCCTTTCAGTCAGTTCCTGGTGGACATACGGATACACATTTATTGAGTTGTAATCTATCCCCTCTTTCTTTAAGTTGGACTCCAGAGTTTTTAAGTCTTTCATTGAAGGCAAAAGAACTCGATACTGAACTGTATTATTGCCAAGGCTTCTGGTTCCGAGTATCGCGGCAAATGACTTGGCGAAGAAAGCACAGGTAGAGCAACTATCGACCTCTGCCCACAGAGAATTGACGCCACCGTTTCTGTACTTAATCTTCCTTCGAGTAAGGCATGATTTTATATCAAGGCCGTCACCATCGAAAGATATCTTGTGGACAGTTGTATTAGGTCCTATATTGATTCTCTCAGTATGGCAGTTGGCATCAGATAATGCCCGGGAAATGGCGCAATCTTCCCTGATCACTTCTATAACTGCCTCAACTTGTCCCAGCTTGAGTCCCCTGAGTTCTATCATAATGCCTTAGTATTACGACATAAAAGGTATTCTTTGTCCCTTATATGTGAGGGTATTACATGACGACGTAGGTCAAAACCATTGAAAGTCTAAATGGGCATCAACACTATCTTTCGATTTTGTGTTCGAACGAAGTTTCTGGCAACCCTGCAATTACAAGAGAAAAACGTAAGCTGTAATAAGATGAAATTGATAGACATTCATGGAGATTATGGTTCTTCAGGGGGACGGGATCGGACCAGAGATAATGAGCAGCTCCATAAAGATACTCAAGGTCCTCAGGGAAAATTATGGCCTGAATCTGAATGTTATTTCCTATGATATTGGGGCAGAGACAGTGAAAAGTGGAAAATGGACGTTAGAAAAGATCTTGGAAGAAGCCGAAAAGTTCAAGGCCATCCTCAAGGCACCCATGGGTGATCCCAGAATCAGGAATAGGGACGGAACTGAGGCGGGCCTGGATGTAATTCTCGGTCTCAGGTTCAATCTTGGGCTCTTTGCGAACATAAGACCGATAAGATTGCTGCCTGGTGTATCCTCAGCTTTACGCGGTGTGGATACTTCCGGCTCAATTAACTATACCATTGTGAGGGAAAACAGTGAAGGATTATATTCAAGTCATTTCGGAGGTCTGGTGCTGAAAGAAGGTGTGGCGGTCGACAACCAGATCATAACGCGAAATGGTACAGAGAGGATCACTAGATTCGCATTTGATGTGGCGCTGAAGAGTTCCGGAAAACCTTCTGACAGAAAGAAAGAAGTCATCTGCGTTGATAAGAGCAACGTACTCAAGTCATTCGCCTTTTTCAGGGCCATTTTCAAAGAAGTAGCAAAGGAATTTCAGTCCGTGGAAACCAGATATATGTACGCCGACGCCATGGCACAGTACATGATCCTTCATCCCGGGGACCTCAATGTTGTGGTCACCGAGAATATGTTCGGCGACATCCTATCGGACCTCGGTGCTGCAACTGTCGGTGGGCTTGGATTTGCTTCTAGTGCAAATTTATCGAATGAAAAAGGAATGTTTGAGCCTGTACACGGAAGCGCTGTTGATATAGCTGGGAAGGGAATCGCCAACCCAACCGCGATGATCCTTTCTACCCTCATGATGATTGAGTGGCTTGGATACAAGAAAGTGAGCGACATTGTAGAACGCTCCCTTTTCAGGTTAATCTCAGAAGGATCTCGTACGCCAGATATGGCTGGCAGCTTGAGCACGGCGGCATTTATAGACCGGCTGCTGAAAGAAATGGAAAAGGAATAATCTGCAAAAATTGTATAAATTATTTGTCTCAGGCATACGTTATTGAGTCCTAGGTAAAATGCCTTGAGCCGGAATTGAACCAGCGACCCCCAGATCTTCAGTCTGGTGCTCTCCCTACTGAGCTATCAAGGCCTTACACTCTATATTTCTGTGGTTTATTTAACTTGTCATTAAGCCACGAAATTCCGCCTTATCTGTCGCCTAGGTGAAATTTATATATTCACATTCGTGATTTGTTTTTATCATGATTCCGGGAAAAATGAATTCCAGAGAAATGAAAAGAATGATGGCACAGATGGGCATAAAATCTGAGGACATGCCTGATGTAAAAACAGTCATACTCAAGGGTACGTCCAAGGATTACGTTATTTCAAACGCTCAGGTAATGGTGATTGAAGCTCGCGGGGAGAAGACTTTCCAGATAATGGGGACAATGAAAGAAGTCGCAAAGTCCAGTGCAGATAGGGAAATACCCTCCACCCAATACAACGAAGATGACCTGAAACTGGTGACTGACCAGACGGGGGTAAGTAGAGAAAAAGCAATTGAAGCACTTAAAAGGGCAAATGGCCAGCCCGCACAGGCTATAATTGACCTGACCGGGCAATGATAGATTACTCTTCCATACTTTTGAGGAATAAACCCGATGAAGGGGAGCGCGAAAGGATAAGATTAATTGTCCTTGAGGTGGGCAAAAGGATTTCTGAATACTGCAGAAACATGGGTATTGATGCAGACCCAGTTCTGGTTGGGTCGGCGGCAAAGGGTACTAACCTGAAGTCAGCGGACATTGACATTTTCGTAAGATTCTCAAGGCTATACAAGGAACGCGAAATGGAAAAAATGGGGGTTTCCATAGGGAAGCTCATAATTGAGGACGGGGTGGAAAAGTACGCCGAGCATCCGTACGTCACCGGTCACTATAAAGGATTCAAAATGGACATTGTGCCAAGTTACAGGTTGAACCCGGGAGAGAAGAAAATAAGTTCCGTAGATCGAACCCCCCTTCATACAGAATTCGTCTTGAGAAATCTGTCTGAAGGCATGAAGGATGAAGTCATCCTTCTCAAGCTGTTCATGAAGCACTTTGGAATATACGGTTCTGAAGTAAAGGTATCAGGTTTCTCAGGTTATGTCTGTGAACTCCTAGTATGGAAATATGGCTCCTTTGAGAATGTAGTCAGGAAATTTGCTGAACTCTCTGGGAGGCTTATGGTGGGCGAAGTCGGAAAGAATAATATCCCGGAGTCTCCAGTTTTTATCGTCGATCCCGTTGACAGTAGCAGGAACGCTGCGGCAGCATTGAGCGAAGAAAGTCTGTCAACAATGAAGGTAGCGTCAAAACTTTTCCTGTTCCAACCAAACGCCTCATTTTTTGATCAGAAGAAAATGATTGAGAGGCCGAAGTATGCTGATCGTGGCACAGCCATCAGGGTATTTACCCTTCCAAGGCCAGATGTGGTGGACGATACCATATTTCCGCAGGCAGTCAAGTTCAGAAATTCACTACTGACCCTGCTCGAATCAGGCGGTTTTCATCCTCTCTCTTCCGAGATCGCTACTGACGGCCAGATACAGGTTCTGATTGAATGCAGGAATCCTTTTAGTCCGGAAATAATTTTCAAGGAGGGCCCTCCCGCAGATTCTCCAAACGTTATTGATTTTATCGAGAAATATAGATGCACGGCGGAACGTGGTCCATACATCAGGGGAAACAGGATATGGGTTGAGGTCAGAGCACTTCCAGAAAGCATAGCCGACTTCGTTAGTAGTCACATTGACGAACTCTCTATCGGGAAGAACCTTTCCCGCTTAAAAGAAGGGCTAGAAATACATGATCCATTAATGGATAACATTAGGATGGAAGTATTAGACAGGTTCTATTCTAAAAGGATAATATAGTTATCCGCCGGAAAAAACTTCCATGAATACAATATCGTCCTCGGTTGAAACCGGTTCATCGGAAGTTACAGGAACTCCATTTTTTAGGGTTATGTAAGCGCTTTCTGTAATACGCAGCTGCGAAGCCAGTTCTCCTACCGTGGTCTGTCCCTGTATAGGATAAGTTTCCCTGTTTCTTCCTACTATCCTTATCATACTGTCTCACAGCCCCGGGCAGATTTGAACTGCCGTCGTCGGATCCAAAGTCCGATATGCTTGGCCACTACACCACGGGGCTATCCCGATAAAATGAATAGTAACAGAACTCTTAATCCTTTGCCAAAATAAATGTCTCCCCGCTGCGACGCGAGGCACCGATCGGAAACAATTTCCAAGATAAATTTGTAGTTATGGAGTTATCTTTATGGCTCTGGTTGGGCAGACGCTCTCGCAAGCCATGCAGAATATGCACTCGCTCTCCCTCACCGGGTCACATTTGTCGGTTCTGTATTTCGCAAAGAGGGACTTATCCTTTGATATGTCTTTGTCATTTCCTGTTCCCATCTGGCCGGGGTTAAGCTCCCACTCGTACAGACTTACCGGGCAGACATCCATGCATGCCCCGTCCGCAACACAAGCATCCCAGTCGACAGCAACCTTTGTGCCGTGTATACCCAAGCTTATGGGCATGGGTTTTCCATCAGCATCGGTTCTCTTTATTCCCTCTCCTCTTACCTCGTGATCATGGTGTTTGCCAGTTATGGGGTAATCCTTGGTATCATCCATAAAATTTTCTTGTATTGGTTTCGGCTTGTAGTCAAGTGTTTCAACTTTTACCAAACTATCACCAATCAGAGATTCCAAAGAACTTATAAAATGTTTGTTAAGTATCTTACATAATGAACCGAAAATTTATCATTAATCCGGTTTGGTCACTTTTGCGTAATGGCCCAGTGTCATCTCAGGAAAGGCAGAATGATGCAAATTTATTGGCCTCAGCCATTAAAAAATGGACCAGAGCTGCTTCTAGGCTCTTGGATTTATGATATGATAAAAATTTAACCCATGATGCGATATATATACATGCCCACAGTCAAGAGTGGAATAATCGACAGAAAGCAGCAGGGAGAGTTTGTGAGCTCCCTTATCAGACAATTAAAGTTCAAGAGAGAGGACTTCAGAACCGTAGGAAGCATCGGTGGTTTCACAGCTCTGATCGACCTCGGAAATTTTGCAGTTTCGTTCAACAACGACGGAGTAGGGACCAAGGTCCTGATTGCTGAAGAGACAGGAAGATGGGATACAATGGGTATAGATTGCATTGCTATGAACGTAAATGATGCAATAACCGTAGGGGCAGAACCCATTGCCATGGTAGACTACATTGCACTTAATGAGGCCAACAGTGAGGTCGCAAGACAGATCGGTACTGGCTTCAACGTGGGGGCGCAGATATCGAACATCACGATAGTCGGTGGGGAAACCTCCATCGTGCCAGATCTCGTCAAGGGCATTGATATCTCTGGTGCGGTTCTTGGAATAGTGCAAAAGAGCCAGATTGTGAACGGTGAGAATATAAAGCCTGGTGACCTGATCTTTTCCCTGCAAAGCAGTGGTTTGCACTCCAATGGATTTACCACCGTCAGGCATATTCTTGGAGAGAATTCAATTAGCATGGATGAACAGTTTCCTGGGGATAATAAGAAGACTGCTGATGTTCTGCTTGAGCCAACAAGGATTTATGTAAGAGAGATCCTTGACATTCTGAATATTGTTAACATTCACGGAATGGCAAACATAACCGGCGGTGGATTCAAGAATCTACCGAGGATGAAGGATATGCACTATGTCATAGAAGACCCGGTTGATCCACCAAACGTCTTCAAGCAACTCATGTCACTCGGCGGTCTCAGTTACGACAAGATGTACGAAACCTTCAACATGGGTACAGGGTATGTGGTTATAATCGATCCGGAGAGCAGGCTTGACTTTATTAATACCCTGAAAAGCAGGGTTTCCATAAAAGAAATTGGTCACGTGGAAGCAGGAACGGGAATCAGTATTCCAAAATTCTCGGTTGAACTTGCCGAGTATTACTGATTCACCACTATAATTTATTATTATTTTTGTGTAGTATACGATATAACATTTAGGTTAAATCCAGGGTTTACCTTATTTTCCTATGAAAATTGTAGCAGTAGTAGATGAGGACAATATGATCACTCCGCTGGAATACGGAAGTTCCATATTCCAGATTGATGATGAGACGAAGGAAATTAAGGAATATGAAAATCCAGGTTTTGGATCGCCCTACGGCGGAAAAGAACGCGCGATGGCAGCAATTCTAACGCTGAATGCAGACGCTATAATTGTGAAGGAAGGATCGCTCTGTCCCGGCTCTTATCACATGTCCCTTGGGAAGATGAAATACATACCGGTTGAGGAAGAAAAACTGGATGACGTCATGAAAAACCTTCCGGAAATAAAGAAACAAGCAGTGCCTGAGCTCAACATGGACATGTACAGAGAGTAATCTCTTCCTATTTTTTAATGGATTTTGCTATCATGTTTGCTAGGCGAAGAGGTTCTGGAATGTTTCCGGTCCTTGTCAATTTTTTGATATAAACCATCGCTGATCTCTGTTCTGTTCCAGCCCGATTTATGAACAATACCGATCGGTTGGGAAGATACAGTTCCTCTGGGGAGTATCTCTGCATTACGTCTATCTTTTGCCTCCAGTTGTCCTGCGTTTTTTCAATGGCATCTGCAATAGCTTCGAGATCAGGCCTTTTTCTAGTTATAGAAATCACCGGAATACCAGTTGCATTGAATATGCGGAAGAGATCAGCAACATTGAAGCCACCAAATGTAACGCCATATGCCATTATTATGGACGCATTTCTCTTAAAATCACCATTCACAATTTCAATGATCGTCTCGGTTGAATCAAGGCCATCCACTTCAATAGGGCGGATAGAAACGGACTCAACGAGTGAATCTGCCCTAATCAGTACTCCAGCTATCATGCAGTTTTTGTCCCTTCCTTTCATGAATGAACCGTCGTCAATGCCAACCGCCCTGAAGTTGGGTTTCATATTTATTAGTATGAGAAGTTTGGTTAATAACATCTTTGCTGCTTTCATTTACGCCTGAATTTTTGTCTCTCTAATAGAAGATGAATAGGCCATAATGTTTCAGTTATCCGGACCTATTGTAACGTATCATTCAAAAGACAGTAGATGTAAAAATTTCATCCAAATAATCTACTTGATCCTCCTTGCCCATTTATTTAATCACCAATTTCCAGTTAATCTTTGACATTTTATATCGTCATGAATAACGCCGAGATTCGTAACGCACAGCTTCTCCGGTACTCTTACCAAAACGCTTATATCAGGCAAAGATATACCAAGCTTACACGCTTTAATGCACTTTCTGAGTAATACTTAGAGGGGAAGGGTATGAGGTTCTTTTTTAGAACCGGTGACGCCAACCAATAATAGTAACAGCAAAATGGATTGTGTAAACTGCTAAACTGCCTGGGGAATGGTTTGGTTTGGAAGCTGATGAAGGACGTGCCAAGCTGCGATAAGCTTCGGGGAGGCGCATGGAGCCTTAGATCCGAAGATCTCCGAATGGGACTTCCTGTCTCAAAGACACTCCGTAAGGAGAGGGCACCCGGGGAATTGAAACATCTTAGTACCCGGAGGAAAAGAAATCAATAGAGATGCCGTTAATAAGGGCGACCGAAACCGGCAAAAGGCAAACCGAATCCTCCTCAGTAATAAGGAGGAGATGTGGAGTTTGGACTTTTTTTAACACCTACCGACCTAATTCGAGCCATCTGGAAAGTTGGATCACAGAGGGTGATAGTCCCGTAGAAGTAAAGTCGAAGGTCATAAGAAGAAGTATCCAGAGTACCGTGCGTCGTATTTCGCGCGGGAATGTGGGTGGCACTAACACCCAACCTTAAATACATTCCAAATCCGATAGCGAACAAGTACCGTGAGGGAAAAATGAAAAGTAACCCGAAAGGGTGGTGAGAAGTACCTGAAACCAGGCAGTGAAAAACTTATAGGGCACTTAAGGGGTGATACCGTTAACGACGGTGGACCGGTGTTCTATTATCCGTGTTGAAGAACGGGCCAGGGAGTTTTGACGAGTGGCAAGGTTAATCCTTTAAGGAGTAGCCGTAGCGAAAGCAAATATCCGCACAGCAATGGAGGGATGACGTAGTAAATGCGTTTAGTCACTTGTGGAAGACCCGAATCCGGTCGATCTACGCCTGAGCAGGTTGAAGCCCTACGAAAGTAGGGTGGAGGACCGAACCAGTTCTGATGTGCAAATCGTTTGGATGACTTGGGTGTAGGGGTTAAAGGCTAATCTAGGCCGGTAATAGCGGGTTCCCCTCGATACTACCCGCAGGTAGACTTCAGTGGAGATGCTCAGCGAGGTAGAGCGACTGAATAGTTGGTTAGCAGTCGAAAGACTGCGCCGACTTATCAAACTCCGAACTTGTTGAGATCGTAGAAGCTGGATGCTAGAGTGCAGAGATAAGCCCTGCACTCGTGAAGGGAACATCCTAGACGAGGGTTAAGGTCCCTAAAACTGACTAAGTGCGAATTAAAGGGGTTTGTGGCCAAAGACAGTGTGGAGGTTGGCTTAGAAGCAGCCATCCTTTAAAGAGTGCGTAACAGCTCACTCACCGAGGCTACATGTCCCGAAGATGGAAGGGGCTAAAGTCAGTTACCGAGACCTTCGAGCACCGAAAGGTGATCTGGTAGGGGGGCGTACCGTGTGGGCAGAAGTTTCTCTGAGAGGAGGAGTGGACCGCACGGTATCGTGGATCCTGGCAAAAGTAGCAGACAAGAATTGTGAGAATCAATTCCGCCGAAAGGGCTAAGGGTTCCTTGGCAATGTTCGTCAGCCGAGGGTTAGCCGATCCTAAGGTCATCCTTAACAGGAGATGACCGAATGGGAAACTGGTTAATATTCCAGTGCCTTGAGTGTTTTGCCGTATGTATAAACTTCCGGATAGGGAGACCATGGGAGTCAACGTGGTCGTGCATATAAACGGGGGGAGAGTTGTAATGACGAGAAACCTGCGAAAGTGTACGAGTACCCTTCTGGGTATTCACTCTATTCCAGGAGTCCGTGAAAGGTATATACGGGTCAAGCTCAAGATCGTACCAAGAACCGACACAGGTGCCCCTGGATGAGAAGTCCAAGGCGTTTGGGAATAATGGACGCGAGGGAACTCGGCCAAATAGCTCCGTATCTTAGGTAGAAGGAGTGCCTATCCCGTGATGGAATAGGTCGCAGTGGCAAGGGGACCCCGACTGTTTACCAAAAACACAGACCGCTGCTAGTCCGTAAGGATGTGTATAGCGATTGAAACCTGCCCAGTGTCGGTACCTGAAAGCCTCGTACAAGAGGAAGAAGGGCCGATAAACGGCGGGGGTAACTATGACCCTCTTAAGGTAGCGTAATACCTAGCCGCTTAATTGGCGGCTTGCATGAAGGTTCAACGAGAGTCCCACTGTCCCCGCGTTCAGCCCCGTGAAATTGATGCACTGGTGCACAATCCAGTCTCTCCCACGTGAAAGCGAAGTCCCCGTGGAGCTTTACTGCAGCCTGTAGCTGTAATACGATTTTTATTGCGTAGTGTAGGAAGGAGCCGTCGATGCCAGAGTTTTGGCTTTGGTGGAGGCAACGATGAAACACTTCCCTTTAGGAATTGCGTTACTAACCTTGAAAGAGGGACAACTATTGGTGGGCAGTTTGGGTGGGGCGCCACGCTCCCAAAAATTAAACAGGAGCCCCCAAAGGTTAGCTCAGGAGGGTCAGTAATCCTCCGTAGAGTGTAAGAGCAAAAGCTAACTTGACTGTGTTCCGGACAATAAGGAACGCAGATGCGAAAGCATGGTCTAACGAACCACCCTGTCCCCCTTTAGTGGAGGCGGGTGATAAGAGAGAAGTTACCCCAGGGATAACTGAGTTGTCCCCGGCAAGAGTTCACATCGACCCGGGGGTTTGCTACTTCGATGTCGTCTGTTCCTATCCTGGCGCCGAACAAGGTGCCAAGGGTGGGGCTGTTCGCCCATTAAAAGGAATCCTGAGATGGGTTCACTACGTCGCGAGACAGTAGGGTTGCTTCTCCGTGGGAGTGCTCGATGTCTGAAGGGAAGGAGCCTTTAGTACGAGAGGAACGGGGGTTCGTGACTTCTGGTTTACCGGTTGTCTGGCAAGGCAATGCCGGGTAGCCACGTCATTCGCGGATAAAAGCTGAAAGCATCTAAGCTTGAAGCCGCCCCTGAAAATAGACATCGTTTGAGACCACTCCTAAAAGAGGAGGTTGATAGAACTGGGATGTAAGTACCGAGCTTTTGCGAGGTATTCAGTCCACAGTTACTAATCGGTCGAATGCACAATCCATGCTTCAGAGACCTGATTATTGGTTGGTTATCATACCAAGCGTTATTTTTTATTTTTTTTTGAATCAGCAATTGATGATTGTGTTCAGCATATTCTGTATGTTAAATCCAAATGGCCCCGGTTTTGTACTTCAGATCAAAGTATCATTGAACTTCAATGCCGTGTGGTTTTGTTAGTAATAATCAATATTTTCTATTTATGTCGGACATTGTCACGTATCTTTGCACCAATAGTGTTATAAAGGGAATAATGGTAGTGGAAAACATGACATATTCTTCGGAAATAAGCAGGAATAATCCTGGACTTTTCATATTCATGATAGATCAGTCCAGGTCAATGAGCCACAAACTCGGTGGCGGTAGCAGATCGAAGGCGGCAGAGGCAGCTGACGCAATAAATAGGCAGATCGGGGAAATAATCAACAGATGCACCAAGTCTGAGGGTGTCAGGCACTACTTTGACATAGGTATAATCGGCTACGGAGCAAGAAGAGGTGAAGCCACATCGATGCTTTCGGGTGCCACCGTGGTTCCGATCAATGAAATGGAATCCAGAATACTGAAGACGGAAACTAGAAAGCAGTCAATCGATGGCCAGGAGATTGATTATGAATTCCCTGTATGGTTCGAGCCTGTGGCTGCAAGTGATACCCCAATGGTCAAAGCAATTGATCTGGCAACACAGTGGGCAAGGGAATGGGCTTCAAGCCATTCTGATTCATTTCCACCAATAGTGATAAATCTCACAGACGGTGAGGCCACAGATGGCAACCCCGTTGATGCCATGGAGGAGCTGAAGTCCGTGTCCACAAACGATGGAAAGGTCCTGATATGGAATTGTCATCTTTCAGAAAACCGCACAAAACCTGTTTCTTTTCCGTCAAGCGTTCATGTCCTCCCCGAAGATAAGTATGCAGGAATCCTGTTTGAGATGTCTTCGGAACTTCCAGAAGGGATGATAGCAATAGCGAAGGAGGAGTACACTGAGGTATCCACAGGGGCAAGAGGATATGTATTCAATGCCCAGCTGGAGGATCTTATAAAACTGCTTGATATAGGCACTCGCGCAGCTTCTACGTTGATGAAATGAACCTTGTCACAGAGGCTCATAGGCCAAAGCTGGGAAATGACGAACGGGAGTACGAGGACGCTTTCTACTTTTCCGGGGACAGAAATAGATACGCTATTGCAGACGGAGCAAGTGACTCTGTTTTTTCTGGCATATGGGCCCGGAATCTGGTTAAAACATTCGTGAACCAGGAGACTAGGGTGGCTGAAATTACTGAAGATACTCTACACTCGCTGATCAGCAGTTCGAGGGATTCATGGTACAGGGACATAAATTGGGACCAACTCAGCCTTTTTGTAAAGAACAAGGCAGTCAAAGGATCATTTTCAACCTTTCTCGGCATGGACGCATTTCGTATCGAAAGTAAATACAGGATAGATGTGGTAGCTGTGGGGGACAGTTGCATTTTTTTCCATCATGACAGCGTTCTAAAATCTTTTCCCATTGACGATCCATCAAAATTCGGAAACACACCAAATCTGTTGTGGAGTGGTTATGGTGCTCCTTTCACTGGAGAGTTCAGGTGGAAGAAACCTAAATTCTCAACATTTTCATTTGATCTGAGCCCGGGGGACAGCATCATACTGGCGACTGACGCACTGGCAAAGTGGATGCTTGAGAACAGTGAAACCGCATGGGACTCACTCATGGATTGCGGAGACTACTTGGAATTTTTCGATGATCTGCGGAGAAAGCGGGAGATGAGAAACGACGATATCACAATGGCAATGATTACTTTAGACTCCTGATCCTGGATGGTTCTGTCCCTTCCCAGAGCGGATCCTTCCCGCAGGCCTGGACAAGGATATCTGTAAGTTTCCTCGTTTTTCCTCCAATCCCTTTCAGTTCGTCTATCACCTCTGACCCGGAAGGATCCATAAAATCCTTCGCATCCAGTATTAGCTTATCTCCATCGTATCCGTTATATTTCCACAGGGAAGGATCCCTTGATAAGGCATACAGGGAGAGGTATACAACGAGCACAGAAAAATTGTCAAGGTTCTCGCCATAATGATCACCTCTCAGAGGATGCTGGAAATGTTCATGGCCCTTTTCTGGAGCGATCCTTCCATTGAATGGGGGAACATACATCCCATCATAGTCTATGAGCCGGACCTTCCCAGACGGGTCTATGATTATGTTATCACCTGATATGTCCCCATGTGCTATTCCGTACATTCGCAGTTCAATTGCGGAATTCAGGAATTCGTCCGCAACGGATCTGAGGTATTTTGCGTCGTTTAGATGGGACACAATGAAAGAGTTAAGGCTTACACCCTCAACCCAGTCCATCTGCAGAATCGGGTAATATGTCGCAGGCTTGTTAATCATCCTTATTGCGGAAGAGAGGTACTTGAAACCCACGAGAAACGGCAGGGATATGCCTGACAGGTACTCGCTTATAAGGTAATATCTTTCAGCGAGGTCAGGTGCGGCCCGCGTGAAACACTTAAGCGCATAATCCCTCGAGTTGGTATTTATTTTGAAGACAGTCCCAAAATTACCGGAACCAAGTATGTACGAGATAAACTTCACGTTTTGGTTGCGGACCAGGTTGCCCGATCTTATTTCGGCGTATTTCTCTGAAACGCTGAAGGAGAGGTTTTGCAGTGCCTGTGAATATGTCGAGGAATTTGGCCACGACTTAATTATCTCGTTTCTAAAACCATCAGGCAGCTTTATATTTTTCCTGATGGGCGCCGCACCTACTTCGGATATTACAGGTGAAACTTCGGTTTTTGGACCACGGGAAGCATCAGGCGCCTTAATTAAGAATGTAAAATCCTCAAGATAAACCATCTCTCCTTTTCCAAACGCAGCAAGCGATGCTTGCGCCTCCCCCAACGTTCCTGGAAAGAAACTGATAACGCACCTTCCGGATTTCACCTTTCCATGGAAGAGCTTCTTTTTTCCTCCAGGAAGAATAACAGCAAGTTCAGCACGATTTACCATGTTGTTAGTTTTAAGAGAGACGACCTGCTCCGAATCAGATTCAACTTCTTTACTGAACTGAATGTAGACCATGGCCCCTCTTGATTGCTTAGCAACTTTGGAATCAGGAATTGCAGGACTTCTATTTTCGGCCATGGTTATCACCGACTATACCTAAAGCTATAAATTTGTTCCTATATCTGCTGTGCAATCATTTCCAGCTTAAAAGAAATATGAAATGACAACTATCAGCGCGACGGCGATCACGGCGGAAATGGTGGTAGAAATACGCATTCTCTGCTCAAGCACAGTTTCATGGACAAAGGACTTCCCTTCAGGATTCTTTTCCCTGTATGCGGATATAACCGAATACCTCTTGAATGATGGGTTCACAAATCCTTCAGCCAGGACTGGATAAACCATGAGCATGAATATGAGTACAATATCAAACCCTGGTGACAACAGAAGAGACCATACATGGGCAAGGGAGTAAGCCGGATACAGCTCTACAGCAAGAAAGAATATGAGATTCACCAGCCCGAATATTCTAACCAAATGGGATATTCTTCCTATAACCTCTCTTATGGACCCGGGAGCAATTTTCTGAGCCTTTGTCACAAATGAGCTGGCAAAGACCGGATAAGTGAGGATAGCCGCTAACCAGATGGCGACAAGAGCAATCTCAAGGCTGAAGACAAGCTCATTCTGCATGGCAGTCATTTTGTTTAAGAACGTATAATATTATAAAATTGATGGTAGTGAGCAGGAATCACTTTTTTTCCTGCTCAATTATCTTTGCGGAAATCTCGGAAAAGATCTTTTCCATATCCTTGTTGGTTTCAACGATTGGTATACCCTCATCTGCCTTTTCAACCACTTCCGGAATGAGGGGGACTCTTCCCAGGAACGGTACTCTGTGAGTCTCTGCTGCTTTCTCGCCTCCACCTGTCTTGAAGATATAACTGACTTTTCCGCAGTGCGGGCAGATGAAACCACTCATGTTCTCGACGATCCCCAGGACCTTGATTTTCATTTGATCGGCGAAGTTTATGGCTTTCTTTGCATCAAGCAACGCAACTTCCTGTGGGGTAATCACGATAACGACACCTTCAACTTCCGGAACGATCTGCGCAATACTTAGGGCCTCGTCGCCAGTTCCTGGCGGAAGATCAAGTATAACATAATCTGTATCCTTCCATACCACATCCTCCAAAAACTGTTGTATTGCTTTATGCCGGAGGGCTCCTCGCCAGACGACTGCCGTATCCTCATTAGGCAGCAAAAACCCCATGGATATGACCTTAACGCCATATTTAGTGTTCACAGGAGAAATGCCACTATCATCGGCGTATACTTTTTCCTTGTCTACACCAAGCATCTTGGGATCATCTGGCCCGTTTATGTCGGCATCAATAATTCCTACCTTGAATCCCTGCCTGGCAAGTGTAACTGCAAGGTTAACTGCTATGGTAGATTTTCCGACTCCTCCCTTGCCGCTCATCACCATGATAGTGTGCTTCACGTCTTTGTATTTGGTAGACTTTGGCGGCGGTCCGACAATAGGTGGAGGGGGGGGTTTATTTACTTTAATTGTTCCACTGGTCATGGAACTGAATTTCATCTTATGATTTAGGTTTAACCGCTCATATGATCGCAGGTCAGATCATTCGCCTTCAGAAAAATAAGCCTGGAAATTTTGGTATGAGGTTACACGGGAAGAAACTTTACTCAAAGTCTAAGGGCAATTAACAGGAAATCGTTAAATAGCATTCTTACAATTTATATTGGAATGGAAAAAGTCAGGTTCGGAACATTCATAAGACAATATCAGGTTGCGGACGGGCTGGTAAAGGAAGGGAAGATAACAGTAGAAAACATTGATCAGGTAGAGGCAGTGAACAAATCGATAAAAATGTTGGACCCCAGGATCATGGAATATGCAAGGAGAATTCTTGGAAAATGATGCCCAGTTATTCCAGTATACTTGATGTGGCAACGTTCGTGCCTTCCTTCATGGCAACAGGGCTCAATCTTTCAGGGATTATAGGAAACAAGCACTACGCATCACTTTCCCTGAAGTTGAGTATGCTGATAATTTTCCCAGCCATAATCACAATATTGCTTTCCTTGTTCAACAGCTGGATTTCCATAATATTTCTTATTGTGACATTCATACTGATTTTATACTCATACATTTACCTGGCCATCATAGTGGATGATTATGCACACAGCGCCAGGGCTGTTGATGAACTTACGAGCAGTAAATAATGGCCTAGAAGTTGATAGCGATCCTTTTTTTTCTCCAAGGAATAAGTCACAGGCCACAGTTTCGCAGGTTATTTCCCAGAATTTGAATCAAGGGGCGTGTTCACGAGTTTATTCCAGGCAGACTTCCGGAGTTCAGGATTCTGGGAATCTGGGGCAAGCTTCAGGTTCATCTTCAGCACCATTAAGCTGAGTACGGCGCCGCCAAATGACATAATTGCCATTATTAAGAAGACACCATCCCACCCAAAATCAGGCACAAGAAATGAAGATACAAGTGGCCCGATAGCGTCTGCAGAATTCGATATGAGGCCCATCCCGAACGTTCCAGCGCCCATCATTGCTAGTGGAAACACGCTTGTCGTGGATGCCCACAGGTTAGGGGGTATCATCATCAAGAATGCGTTCACCAGGATCGCGAGTACCATGATTTGGAAGGATAATCCTCCCACTGTTACTATAAGAAGTGCGCCTACACCCATCAGGCAGTCTGCCACCGCAATTATTCTAACCCTTGCGTCAAATATCTCGCGGTTCGTCCTTCCTTTCCTTGCCAGCAAGTCACCTGCAATGGCACCGATAAATGCGGTGACAAAGCTCGCAGTCCCCCATATTATAATAAGATAGTTTGTTTGCTGAAAATCATAACCGATGTGGTTGGAAAATGTAGGCAGAAAACCACCAATGGTGAACAGCGTCCATGTGAGTGGAATCTGGAGAGCTCCCATTACCCATGTCATAGGATTTTCCCAGGCTCCGCCTTGGGTTCTGGATTTTGCCTTTTTCACGAGGCAGTATTGCGTCTTTGGGGATTTGGCAAAAGCAAAGTACACCGCTGCGCCGGCTAGCATGACCACTCCCGTAACGTAGTAAGTTTCCTGCCAGCTCATTGAGTCGAATATTCTGGAGAGAAGGGCGCCAACGGCACTTCCCAGTGGAACGGCTCCGAGGGTGAAGGCTAAAGATCTGGCACGTTCAGATTGCCTGAACCATCCAGAAAGCTGAATCGTGAAGAGTGCTATCATCATTATGGTAAGCCCCTGGAAAAATCTCAACAGGGTTAATGTGTAAAGGTCACTGGCGATAGGTATTAGGAACTGAGGAATTATAAGGACGGCCTGGGCAAGCAGAACCCCAGTTCTCAGCCTGGTATCAAAAATCCCCCCATGCCCGACAAAAAATGCCGCAAAAAGACCTATGGAAAAAGCATCCACTCCATAGACCTCAATTGTATTGCTTCCGACGCCAAGGTTTATTGCTATGGATGGGGCGGCAATACTGAAAGACGTCAGTGAGATGAAACTAGTAGTCATTACCAGCCCTGCAACAGCGGCCATTACCCACCTGTATGGCGAGAGTTGCTCCGCTGACAAAGTATAAGGATTTTCCGTACAATCATCCATCGCAAGCCATCTCCGATAAAGTATCGAAATGCAGGATAAAAACCAGAAACCTATTCCTTAAGGATCTATATCTGCGGCGTTCTCTCGGTTCAGGGCCGTTTTCCGATGTTTTTTTTGACTGACTTAGATCAGAAAAACCACATCCTCATTATTTAAGCACTAGTTGCTTCTTGTACTAGACAAAGAAAGGTCATTGTATCCTAGAAAAAAATACAGCGTTGCTTTAGTAATAATGTTCTGATTTAACAGTAACGTATATAGCTAAAATCAGATTACATGATGGAGGAAGAGTGTGACCCATGGTCAACCTCTCCTCAGTGAAGTGATAGAATGCCGAGATTTGAGGTATCAGAAAACCTTAGCAAAAAAATGAACGATTTGAGCAGGGCCAGGCAGTCCCTTATAGAAGAAATGGAAGCCATTATGTTCTACGATGAGCGCGTAGACGCGACTGAAAACGAAGAGCTGAAAAGCGTTATGGCCCATAACAGAGACGACGAAAAGGAGCATTTTTCATTGATCCTAGAATTTCTCAGAAGAAATGATCCGGAGCTTGACAAAGAGCTTAAAGAGATCCTGTACAGCAAGAAAAGAATTCAGGAACTTGGAGACTAGGGTCATCTTTCTACCAATCAAGTACCCGCCATTGGTGTTGCTTGAATAATTCAACAGCCTTCGCTGTATGAACAATTCGCACGGGCGCAAAGTCTTCATTACAATCTCGCAAATCTTGTTCCAGGCCCTATCACCTCTAATTGCTTAAGTTCCTGCCACACCTGAGTCATGGACGCATATATCTGGAATTCTCCTAAAGTCTCAGAATCACAATGCAGCGAGATGGATGAAACTTGCCCAATGAACTGATAGATGCGTTGCCATTGTCAAATGTTTTATTTAATGTCAACAATATCACCTCGTATGTCCGGCACGGAATGTGTCTTCTGCAGGGAGATAGTTCAGAAAAGGAACGCCGAGATCGTCTTTGAGGACAATGATACTATGGCGTTCCTGGATTATGCGCCAGTTGATGAGGGGCATCTTCTTGTCATACCGAAAAAGCATTTTGTTAACATCCTTGATATTGACCCCGAGGATTTCTTGAAAGTCCAGCGCGTCGTCAAGGACCTCTGCCAGCCCGTAAAGGACGCTATGAACGCGGATGCCATAAACGTAGGTCAGAATAATGGCCCGTGCGCCAACCAGATTGTGATGCATTATCACGTGCATATAATTCCAAGATGGTGTGATTCCAACCTTAGCTGGAACAGGAAGCGGGCAAGCCCTGAAGAACTCAGAGAGACCGCGTCAAAGATACGGGCCGAGCTTAGGCGCGTAGATATGTTAAAATAAGAGCACATTCAGCACAATTGTTTTCCCTGCTTCCTGTAGTTCCTCACTCCACCTATACTGGCGTGCGGCTTGTCATTGGTAAAGTATCATGATGATGGGAATATTTCAGCGACAGTATGTTTATACATGGGTTCTGGCAGGTTCACTGAAGCATTGATGTCATAGAATATGTGACACACCCCGCTTGATCTGGATAAATACCCTAAACCATATGGTTTTCGCTTGAATAGCTAAAGATATGTGTTTCGCATCGGTAACTCAGAAGACTTGTTACTAAGGAGTTCCAAAAGCAGTTGAACAGATATGCCTGCACTCTAATATTACTGCTATGAATACGATTGACCCCTGCAGGTAACGAGCAAAAGAAGAAAAGAGCAAATGGACAAGCAAGGAATAGTAAATTCTGTTCTGGTGCTCTGGCCTAACCTGAATAGAGCATAATCTGCAGATGTTGTCTGTCAGATAATGGATTTCAAATCGTTTTGTGATGCATATCTTATGAAAGCATGGTTAAAGATAAGCTGGCATCTTATTGGCGGGTCGTGGTATGTTGCGTTTCGATCGCCTCAGGCTGCCCCGTCATGCTTGAACTGTGCCCGCCAAATATTGATGATTTCGGGTCTAGATATTTCTTGATATTGTTGATGGCCATATAGGCTTCGGCACCACCAACAGCGATTAACAGAACCTTTTGCGCGTTTTTTGCCTTTGATCCATCGCCGACAGCATAAATGCCTTTCAGGTTAGTTTCAAATTTCTCGTTCACAGTAATAAATTTACCGTCCACGTCAAGAGAGATCGATCTAAAAGATACGGGTGCGCTGCGAAGTCCTATTGCAACCAAAATCCTGTCAGCTTCGTACTCGGTGGTTTCACCGTTCAGGGCGTTTCTGGTCACAACATTTCGCAAACCTTTTGCATCACCCAGGATTTTAATGGGGGAGCTGTTCATGTTGAGCGTGACGTTGGGTTTATCCAGGACAGCTTTGACCGTTCTCTCTGCTGCTCTTATCCTTGTACCCCTCTGCACAATGTGAACTTTGCTAGCAACAGCGGACAGCTCTTCAGCCCAATCAAATGCAGAATCACCTGCACCTACAATTACCACCTTTCTGTCTCTGAAATCTTCGGCATTTCTCACGGTGTAAACGACGCCTTTTCCACGATATTCGTCTTCCCCCTCAACTCCAAGTTTCACGGGATCGAATGACCCGATTCCAGATGAGATTAAGATGGTTTTTGTTGTGAACACTATCTTTCCGTTGACCTCAACATCGTACATTGAATCAGGCCTGGAAATTATGTCTGTCACTTTTGAATTCAACAAAATTTTACTTCCAAAAAACTCGGCCTGTCGCGTCATGTCCCTAACAAGCTGTTCCGCCTTAATTTTCGGAATTCCTTGAACATCGTACACATCTTTTTCCGGATACAGGGCAGTCAACTGGCCACCGGTAGAATCCATTGCCTCTAGCGTGACACTGTCGATATCTCTCAATCCTGCGCAGAATGTGGCAAAAAGTCCGGTAGGTCCGGCTCCTATAATCACTAGGTCCTTTTTTTCAGGTTTGTATGATATCATCCTGTCACTCATATGGTTCATTGGAGCGAACTATATGTTGTTGATCTTTCTCGATGATAAAATACGTCGTCGTAGCACAGCAATAAGAAACTGGCAATTATATATTATCGCATTAAGCAGTAGTATGGAATACTGCCATGGCACGAAGTATATACGAAGGCACTCCTACTCCTCTGCATTCTGTCGTCATTAATGTGGCATCGCTAAGATTATAATACTCGGCGATTATTTGCAAATGAAAATAAGAAATTGTCGATGGTGTGAGTTATGAAAAGTCTTGAAGAACTCTACAAACGAGCCCTTGAACTCAAGTCGAAGGGAATGTCAGATAAGGAAATATCGACTGAGCTGCATTTATCAGTGAATACCGTTACTTGGCTTCTTGGAAAGGAATTCCTCCAGGAAGGCAGGGTCCAGGACGTTAGAATTGGGTGGAGGAGTGTGGGCGTCTATGGCAGCAGGATGCAGTCCATTGCGGAAATAATGGCAGACATCATCGAGGAGGAGGCTGCTACAAATGATTTTGAGTATGACTCAATCCTAGGAATATCCATCAATGGTATTCCTTATGCCACTCTTGCATCAACTCTCCTTGACAAGGAACTCATAGTATACAGGCCACACCCTTCAAGGCAGGAGGGATTTTTCAGCAGCAATTTCGCCAGGGTCAAGGGAAAGAAGGTTGTCATAGTGGATGATGTAACTGACACCGGTGAAACGCTTAAGAGGACCATAATGGATGTTCAGGGTCAGGGTGGGAAGGTTGTCCTTGGAATTGTACTTGCTTCCAAACTCAATACCGATGAGCTCCTGGGCATAAAAATCAGATCTCTCTTCAGAGCGACGCTTGTGGGAAATCAATAGGTAAGATAATGCACTGGGCAGATGTTATTGCCTCGAAGCTAAGTGGCAAGCAACTTGTGTCAACCGGGATCTCCCCTTCAGGTCCAATACACGTTGGAAATATGCGTGAAATCCTGACTGGCGACGCCATATTCAAGGCATCCTTGACGGCAGGACTGGATGCACGCTTCATATATCTGTGTGACGACATCGACCCGCTCAGGAAGATCTATCCATTCCTTCCGCAATCCTATGCGGAACACGTTGGGAAACCGCTATACCAGATACCTGCACCAGATGGCGAGGGTACATATTCCGAATATTTTCTGAAGCCATTCGTGGACACTCTAGACAAGATTAATATCAGGGTGGATGTAATAAGAACTCATGATCTCTACGCCACCGGAGTGTTTGCGGCTGCAACTGATATGGTCATAAAGCATAAGGAAGAAGTAGGAAGAATCCTTTCGGAAGTTTCTGGCAGGGAGCTTGAAGAGAACTGGTTTCCCTACAACCCTATATGCAAGGGATGTGGCAGGCTGAAGGGCCCGATTGTTGACGGTTATGAAAACCCATATATAAGTTACCACTGCACGTGTGGATACAGTGGCAAATCGGACATCCGTAAGGATGATGGAAAATTGCCCTGGAGGATCGAGTGGCCTGCAAAGTGGTTTGCCCTGAATGTTACGGTTGAGCCGTTCGGGAAGGATCACGGGGCACCCGGGGGGTCATATGACACCGGAAAGCGCATAGCGGAAGAGGTATTGGGGCATCCGGCACCAGTGCCATTGATCTATGAGCGCATATTGCTTAAGGGGAAAGGGGCAATGCATTCATCGACTGGCATCGCTATAGCGGCATCTGAGATGATGAAATTTTCACCACCAGAAATATTGCGTTTCCTAATTATGCGCAATAATCCTGGCAGGCACATTACTTTCGATCCACAGCTCGGGATCCTGAATCTGATCGATGAGTTTGAAAAATACGAACGGGCTTACTTTGGGCAGGATACTGTTTCGGACGAGGATTTTAGGAGGGTTTATGAATTATCCACAGTTTCCGGCGAAGTGAAGCAACCCGAAACCATTGGATATCGGCACCTCCTAACGCTTATACAGATTTACAGGAAAGACGAGGAACTGCTGAAAGCCCTTAAGAGAAATGGATATCCGAACGACATTATAGGAAAAAGAATGAAACAGAGGATTGTGACGCTGAACAACTGGCTCGATACTTATGCTCCTGATGAAATCAAGTTCAGATTGCAGCCCGTGGATACTAAGGTCAAGTTGGATGAAACTCAGAAGGGAGTACTGAAGGACTTTTCGGAGAAGATGGACGGTGTTTCGTGGGAGCCGGAATCACTCCACAATCTCGTATATGAGATAATAAGTGAGCGTAAAGTGAAGCCGCAAGATGGATTCAGTTCCTTTTACAAAATACTCATCAATAAGGAGAGGGGACCTAGGCTTGGATACTTTTTATCGAATCTTGAAAAGGATTTTGTAAGGAAACGGATTGAGAGATCCCTCACGTACTGAATTCTTTCAACTCTCAAAGAAAGATGGGTTCCATGAAATGCTTCGTCTTTGTTTCCAGGGCATGCGTGTTTTCCAACACAATTTCTCGCAGGTTGACCAAAGGAAATTAGAATAGCAAGATGTGATATGCAGAGAATATCGCGTTTCGATGGAAGCAGCCGTTGGGAGATGAGACCATACGGGGAAGTGAAGGAACGATTCGGATGCATTTCCAAAATATATGCTGCGGATAGGCCTTTTACGGACCCAGAGATTCATTAAAATCGAATTAAAAAAAAATGTTGAATGGGTTTACTGCTCCTTCCAGTTAAATTTCCATATAGACAGGACGAAGATTACCAACGCTACAGCAAGACTCACGGCAAGATCGAACCAGGCAGAGGAGTAATTACTGTATATAGTGACGGAGTTCAGACCGTCTATTATGTAATAAAGCGGC
Source organism: Thermoplasmataceae archaeon (assembly GCA_038729425.1). NCBI lineage: Archaea > Methanobacteriati > Thermoplasmatota > Thermoplasmata > Thermoplasmatales > Thermoplasmataceae > Thermoplasmataceae archaeon. Next base: position 74,451 of record JAVYSB010000006.1, read on the forward strand.
AGCACATGAGCAACAGTCTGAAGCCAAGAAGGCATGATGGATATGGGGAAGAAAGTTCCTGCAAGGAACATCATCGGAAACGTGATTATATTCCCGACAACAGAGGCTCCCTCCTCCGTCTTCGCAATTGCGCCTGCAAGTATTCCCAGGCACGTGAACATGAACACCCCAATGACGATGAACGCGGCTACAAACAGGTTGATTGCCATACTTGCATTGAAGACAAAAGTGCCAATTGCAACAATTTCAACAGCGGATAGAGCAGACACCACCAGGTACCAAGCAAATTTAGAAAGAAACCACTCTGACTTCGTAAGGGGTGTTAGGGAAAGCTGCCGGAAGATCTTGTCTCTCTTGTATGAACTGACAACATATGTCATTGAGAACATGGGCGAGATAAGGACAACGAATCCGATGAGGCCTGGCATAAGGAAGTCCACATAACTCGCTGACCTGGACGTTAACGAAGTGTTGGTCATAAGTGTTATGGCATCTGTCTTGTTCGTAATTTTGTTGTTCATAAGCTGAATCGCAACGCCGATTGCTTGCTGGACAGCACCGCTGGTCGAGACTGCCGGATTATCATAGAGAATCAACCTGGCATGATTCGTGGACAAATTCTGACTGAAGCCCGCGGGAACAACGAGCGCCGCTGAAATAGAATTCTGGGAAATGTATGTGTGTATGTCAACATCCGATGAAACCATGTGGACGTTCACAACCTGAGTTTGGTTGAGCAGGGACAAAAATTCAGACACGTTCTGGTTGTTAGTACCCTGATTCTGCACATACAAGGGGACCTGTGAACTTGATGTTCCTGAAAATATCGAACCAAATATCAACATCAGTATTACAGGAAATATGAATACAAAAAATACAGCAGACCCACTCCTTATATAATTCTTTGAATATATTTTCAGGTCAGCAGCCACATTCTTTGGTTTCATGTTAATCCTGATCCTCCTTTACAAGGTTGACAAATATGTCTTCAAGTGTGTCTTCTTTAAGGGAAAGCCGAGCTAAGTCAATCCCTTTCTTCTCAGCATATGAGAGCACATTGATGAGATCGTGGTTGTTATTCATGGGAATAACAAGATCACCACCAGAAACAGTCAGTTTAAGATTCAGATCGTTCTTCAGGTAATCTGCAAGGCCGGCGGTGTTTGGGATATGTAACGTTCTTCCGCTTCCCATTTTCCTTATTATCTCGTCCGGGCTTCCCTCCACTACCATCTTACCATGGTCCAAGATGCCGACCCTGTCAGCAAGCATTTCCGCCTCTTCTAGGTAATGTGTGGTCAATATGACAGTTCTTTGTTCAGATCTGAGTTTCTTAATAAGGTCCCATATCTTCCTTCTAGCCTGAGGATCGAGCCCTGTCGTTGGTTCATCAAGGAAGACAATCTGAGGATCATTAACTAGGGACAGGCATATACCAACTTTCTGTTTCTGGCCTCCGGAAAGGTCCGTGAAATGGACGTTCCCAGAATCCTCTAGTTCAACAAGTTTCAACAACTCCTCAGCCCTGTTAGGAACACCAAACAGTGAGCAGAAATATGAAATGGCTTCCCTGGGAGTAATTCGATCCATAAACCGGAAATCCTGAGGCATTATCCCAACAGCTTTGTGCAGGAGTGATGCGCTCTGTCGGGGATCCAGTCCAAGCACTGATATTCTCCCAATATCCGCTTCCCTAATACCCTCCAGTATTTCTACGGTTGTGGTTTTGCCCGCTCCGTTTGGTCCAAGTAAACTATACACCTCTCCTTTAAAAACATTGAATGTGAGGCCATCAACTGCCTTGATTCTCCCATATTTTTTATGTAGATCCTCCACGGCAATGGCTACTTCCCTCATTATTCGTGATTATTATAGAGTAATATATATTCCTTTGTTCTCCCATTCAGCAGGCGTGAGTTTGGGGAAGATTTGTATCATCTTGTAATATACAAAATCATCTCACCAGCGAGTTCATGAGAGTAACGGTATTACTGTACCCACGTAAATGAGTATTTTTAAGAATAGCGCTGGCGCTTTTCAGATGCAATATGGGTCAATAATCAATTGAGGGTAAATGGGACTGTCAGAAAAAAATGTTCTCAGATGCGGATTGTTTTCTTAAGGAACTTCTGGCCTTTCGAAATTGACAATGACATTTTTCAGACATTCCTTGGCACGTGGATACCTCCAGTGTGTGCTGAGGAATAGATCGATACCATTGCACTTGGTATCAGCTTTCTATAAGAAGTATAGGCGGGATTCTTATGGGTATGTTAACTATGTGATGGTCATTCGCACTGAGTGGAATAATTATTGTGAAGGTGGCGGTATTCTCCGTCATGTTCAGGGAATACTACGACCTTGGCCTATGGGCGTGCAATCAACCGCTTGAGGGTAATGCTGGGATTGCAGTTTATAAAGAAATATACAGGGTCAGACTCACGTTATGGAACGTCTTGAAAAAGCCTTCAACCAGACTCCTGGAAAAGCTTGGGTTTACGCTGGGGGAACCTCCGGCAACGCGTCATGTTCAGGAACGAATATTTCGATCAGCTATATTACGGCCTACTGGCGAAGGAGTTTAACAAAGAGATCTGAAGAACTGAACGCCTGCAATGAGCCCATATAACTTAAGGCCTGGACGAAGGAGAGAATGCGTCACAACTTCTTTGGGTCACAACACCTATGGTGCTTTTAACATAAAAAGATCTGAAAGATTGGCGAACAAGGTCTATATCTGGAAAAGGATGATGAAGTAATGTGAAAAAGTCGGAAACCAACACATATCTGCCCTTTCTGGATTACCAAATCTACTTTTTTCCGAACGACTCCATGGCCTTCTCAAGTATGGTCGATCTTTCAGGTTTCACCACGAGAAAGTGACTTTTTTCAGGGTTTGTAGGTTTTAGTATTTTTGCAATCTGTTTCGTCTCCGGGTCAAATTCGATAAGCCCAAGTGGCAGAGAACCTTTTGCAAGTGCTACGATCCAGAGTGACTCATCTTTCTCGCCAGCAAGTGTAGGGCTGTAAGAAATTACATGACCCCCATATACGAACAACGTTGAGATCTGCTTCATGCCGAGGGAAAAACTGTTTGCCGCCACCATGAGCAGGTCTTCGACTGATCCATAAACTTCAAATTCAAACTTCATGGCTCAAATAGCGCGAACACACATAAGAACCTTTCAGAAATGCTCTTGACATAACCGTTACTGGGCGCGGTCATAGTTGTCAGGGCACAATTGCGTAGGCGAGCGCTATGTTATCTCCCAGCTCCACAATTTGGACACTTTGTTTCGACTTCGTCATAAAGGCTTCCACAGTATCTGCATCTGATCTTGATCACCTGTCTCTCTATGGTCTGCGTTGATGATGCCTGAGGAACACCTTGAGGCGGTGAACTCAGGTTTATGTTCACTCCATACCCTTGCCCCGGTTGCTGTACGGAAGGATGCAGCATTCCAACCTCACTTTTGGCCTTAAGTATTTGATTTAACCAGACATTTGGATCAGAGACCGTAAACATGGAATCATGCCCTGAGTGAGTTATCTTGAACGAAATGGGCTTACCGAAGCGTTTGGTTATAACGTCTGCCTTCATGATCTCTGTCAATGGTGTGACGAAAACAATGATCTCATTTTTCTTATCTTTTCCAATGAGATGTTTCTCAATCGTGACCTTTTCTAGCACAAGTCTCTTATTCGTGAGGATAAGCGTACCGGCTTTCCTCTTGTCATCATCCAAAACAACACTGTGTTCCTGATAAACACTTCTTTCGTCGCCGTCGAACAACATCTTAGTTCACCTCTATAAGATATAAAATCTACTTAAAATATATCAGACGTTTCTATATGAATTTTCTCAAGAGATTTAAGCCTCTACATCGAATTCCAATTTTAAACCATTTTAACCTTGAAGAAGTTTTAATCAAAATTATTAATAGCTTAAAAGTATAGTCACGCATAAGCTTAGATTAGAACGCTGGCTCTATGGTCCAGCAAGCGGTGAAGGTAATGTATCTGGCGGTGTCGTTTTCCAACTTAATTTGTGATACTTTTTACGCTGGTAATCGTATTTACATACCAATTCAGTCACATTTTATTTGCCATGCAGGGGAGGTATGAAATTGGTGTCAGAGGGACCGGAGTGCGATCAGGCCCTTTTTGGATGGGTGGAAAAAAAGGGACAGCTGGGCCATCAGTTGATATCGACTAGTTCAGGTGTTACGGGAGAGGAAATATCGTACTTGCAGAGATGGAATCTTCCAGTCTCCATAAGCAATGTGAAATTCAAGGAGGGTATCAGGTTCTTTCAGATTGGTGCTGGCCGGTACTGTCTAAATCTGGTAAAGAATATTGGCAAGGATCTGCAGGGGAGAGAAGGCGCCTTAATGAGCCATTTCATAATTCTGGACAGAGAGGCTCTTCACTCCATCAAGGGGGATTTTGCCTCCATGGATAGTGTGCTGCTACACTCGGTGAGCAGCCTCAAGGACCTCGAAAAATTGAGAACCAAGGATGGAGACTTCTACCAGCTGCCAAAGGTCAGATTCAAGCCATCCCAAGATGGGGGTAAGGACGCGGGCGCCAACACTCTCAAGAATGAATTGACTCTGACCTCGCTTACTGACATTTTTTACGCGATGATCATTAACCTGGTCTTCCCCCGAATACGCCTCCTGGTTGTTACCGAAGGACCTGAATCAAAGTATGAACTTATCTGGACCCTGCTCCGCCTTTTTCCGATGGATCTGAGATACATTTCACACTCAACCTCGCTATACAATGTTAGAGATGACTTGTCGTTTTCAATATCTCTGGTATCTTCTGCCAGCCAGGAAGAGTTTGACGGTTACAGCATTGTTTCACTTGATGGCACTTTTACGCATATTCCAAGCAAAAATGAGGCCGCGGCCCTTCTTTCAAATTATGTGGCGTCCCTGGTGTTCTCAGGAAAGCACGCAGAAATCTCAGCATATCAAAATAATTTTACAAGGATTGATCGGGAGATAGCGGCCCCTCACAGGCTCTTCCTTTCTCTTTCAGATTCCTTTCTGAGTAGCAATGCGGCGTTACTGGACAAGATCAAAGTGGCGCTGGAAGCTTCAGAAATTGAACTTCAGAGGGAGGGGAAATACCTAAGGCTGCTAAAAAGCCTTTTTTCAAGCCTGGATTCGAATGGAGATGGTTTTCGAATTGTTTCCGCCTTCTACGCTGATAGGATTAGGAGTTTGCAGGGTTCTCCAGATGCCAGGAAAAAGGTCTCAGAGCGTATGCTGGATCTGATGCTTCTTTCAGGAACTGGTGTTGATTATCTGACCGTGGTTCTGAAAGATCTGCTGAATACACTGAAGAGTGATGCGGCGTTGGATCTAGCCAGATGCACCGTGGAAAGGATCATGGCTGTCGACCTATCCGTTGAAGATTTCAGCAAGGTGATCTCGACAAGCGAGATCATGATGAAGACATTTATTAGTATAGTCCGAGACGGTAAACTGCCAAAGGGTGGAATCAAGACCCTTGCGATGATACTGGAGAATGCCGAACAGGAGAAGGTTCTCTGGCAGTATCTGAACGGGTTCCTGGACGATAAGCCGGGGTTGGAGAAAATCATTGAGTTTATCAATGCTGTTTTCAATAGCGAAGTGATGGAAGTACTGGGACATGATCGGGTCGTAAAGATCCTGAAGCGGATGCCAAAAGTTGCAAAGGGCTTAGATCCGAAGGGGGCAAGAGAGGTTATGAGTTCAATACTCCGATTGATACATGTGGAGCCACTCAGTAAATTTCTGTCACAATCGCAGTTGATCGATATGGAATTCGTTTTGGCTGAAAAAGGGGTCATCGAGGATGATAATAGGAACACGCTAACAGAAGGCAGAAAAATATGAAAGAATCATCAAGCAATGTGGACTTGAAGAAAGTTATCTCCGGGCTGAAAGTAGACGTGAAGAAGATCGCCGGTGACAGAAATGCTTCAGTACTTACAAGGAAAAATGTACTTTATAACCTGTCAAGGTTAAGATCTGCCGAGAACCCACACTCCAAGAAAGAGGTGGCAGTTGGACAGATCCTTGTAGTGCTGAAAATACTTTCCGAAGTTCCGGAGGTGCCGATAAATAAGAAGGTATCATACAGGTCACTCCAAGAAAAGCTGAACACAATCCTAAGGGATATGAGTGCCAGCCCCCAGCTGACAGAGATCCAGAATGCACTACTTGGAGGAACTGAAGCTGAAAAGCTTGAAGCATCTGAAAACCTGCTCCAGTTATCGTCTTCATGGAAACCTGGCGTAATAAACATGATTCCGGCCGCCTACAGCAACATAGACACGGGGAACACCATACTGAAGAGGAACCTCGCTGGCTTTTTCTATTATATCTCCTCAAACAATCCTTCGTTGATTGAAAAATACAAACTGGACTTTTCCGAATTTGTCCGCGACAGCGATCCTACCGTAAGGGGTATCTCACTGTTAATTTGCTTGAAAACCAGAGACCAGAGGCTTCTGGAAGGGGCGTACGATATGCTCCAGGATAATTCCTCTGCTGATCTTTCCTGCCTCAATCTCCCTCCCCAGACGATACACTTTGAAATCACTGATATGGTAACAAAAGTTTCAAACATAGCTAGAGAGGTCGTTTCTGTTCTTGGGAATGATAAAACATCGGGAATGAATCTGCTAAAGAGATCATTCATTGTGATCCCGGCCTCGAAAGCAAAAAGAAACATGCCGGCAGAGATTACTGTCAGGGCAGATCCCGTGATTGACCTTACCAACATAGAGATTGATTTATCGGGTTTAGTGACACATTTCGGAGTGGATATCCCGACTCTCTCTATAGGGACGATAAAGGCACATGAATTGCGTGAAATAACCTTGAGGGTTGTTCCAATGGAAACTGGCTGGGTAAAATCCAATATCGTAATTACGAACGCGAAGGTATCCCAGGAGTTTCCGTTTGAAATCTTCATTGAGGAGTCGCAGGCTGGCATAAGGCAGGACAGGAACAGGAATACAGATCACATTCCTGGCGATGGCGAGGCGACCAATGGGAGCTACGCGCCTTCACAGAACATGGGGACTGCAATGGGAACCGGTCCTGAAACCCAGGGAAAATACAACAATGAAATATGCAGAAAGAATCTCGAGATACTGGAAATGGACATCGAAACTAGGGAAGGCTCCAAGATAGCTATCTCCCTAAAATCCATTCTTCCTTGTGTGGCAGGAAATAGAGAATTCTATGACCAGATAGCGGAGGTAATTGACAACATCAACGCACTTTCAATGTTCTCAACAAGCATAGATGACGCCAGATACAATATGTTGAAGGAACTCCTGCGTACCGCGAGAAGTGTAATGGAATCTCAATGATATCAATCTAGATGTCTGCGCAACGCTAGGTAATTTACAGAAAGATATAGTCATGAATTCTCACAGACCAGAGAATATGGGTGGCAGGAATTTCTTTCGCAAACCTTTATTTATCTCTTTTGTCTGATTATGTGAGATTCAATGCCCCCAATGTTTGGAAAGAGCGAAGAAGAAAAGAGAGCAGAGGCAAAGAGTAAAATAAGAGGCTATCAGAGTTCAATAGGAAGGTATCTGAGGGATTTCGAGAACCTGAGGACGCAGTCCATAAGCGCGGCACGGAAAGCACTTGCTGAGAAAGACATTGCAGCCGCAAGAAATGCTGCCAGAAACGTTCTCAGGAATGAACTCTTCATAAAGTACCTCAAAAGTTTCAACCTGTTCATCACAAACCTTGGAATTACCATGGAGTATGTTTTCATGGAAAGAAAAGCTCACCAGACCCTCACGCAGGCCAACAAGGACCTTAAGGTAAACATGCTGAAGGATGAACAGGCAAACCAGATACAGGAATCCATTGATAGCATTCTCGATACAACCAAGGATCTGGAGGACAGGGCGAACCTGCAACTTGATTCTCTGGACCAATCTCTGAGCAGTTTTGCCAATCAGCGAGCAGACGAAGTAGCAACTACACTCGAAAATATTGCTGTGGGAGGACAGAGAAAGTCTTCCGAGTCTCCGGTAAGTGGCGGTGATTCAGATGCGGCACTGGACGCCCTACTGGAAAGAATTTCCAGGGAAGGCGAGGCTACTACAAAGTAGTTGCAAGTGATTGTCTGTGGCTGAGTTTGCAGACCAGGGATTAATATGACAGAAGCAGGTATCCAGAAAGTCAAACTATACCTTATGCAGGGCCTTCAGTCAGAAGTAGCAGGGAAACTTGAGGATGCCAGGGAAAGTTACCTCAATGCCAAAGTAGCGCTGGAAAATAGCGGGGCAAAGGATACCGTGGAAGAAAAGAGAAAGAAGCAGATAGGGACCCTTGCCAGCGCCATAGAGCGTATTGACAAGAGGCTGGCTGAACAGTCATCTAATGAAGGATCCACTGAGGGGCAGAGGATACTTAAGGAAATAGGTATAGATCCGGTCAGAAATAGCGGCGTGAAGCTATCTGACGTAATTGGGCTTGAGGATGTGAAGAGGGAAATCTTCCTCAGAGTCATATATCCAATGAAATTCAGGGAACTTTCTGAGGAATACAATGTAGCTGCTGGTGGAGGGATACTGCTTTACGGCCCTCCGGGCAATGGGAAAACGTTCATCGCAAAGGCGGTGGCATCGGAAATGGACGCCTACTTTATCTACGTGAACCCATCAACCGTCTACAGCCAGTGGTTTGGCAACTTCGAGAAAAACATAACCGCAATATTCAGGGCTGCAGCCCTTCTCGAACCCTCCATAATCTTCTTCGATGAGATAGATGCCATGGTACCGAGCAGGGAAAGGGCGGATTCCGATGTAGTGAGGAGAGGCGTATCGCAGTTCCTGAATGAACTCGGCGGTTTCAGCTCAAAGCCATCAAGGAACGTTTTCATAATGGGAGCAACGAATATACCATGGAATATAGATTCTGCCCTTACCAGGCCAGGCAGATTTGACAGGTTGATATATGTCCCTCCCCCGGACCGATCACAGAGGGCTGAACTTTTCAGGTCGAGAATAGCCTCAATCAGGAATACAGAAAGGATTGAAACGCTTACGCTGGCTGAGAGAACCGATGGTTATAGCGCTGCAGATATAGACTACATCTGCAGGAGGGCAGCGGAGGAGGTATTCCTCAAGGCAGTCAGCGGGAAGGAGAAACGCCCGGTAAGCATGGAAGATTTTGAGTCTGCAATCAGTTCAGTTAAACCCTCAGTCGGGAGATCTGTGATAGAAAGGTATGAACAGTTCTCCAGGCAAAGGTAAAAACCGCATTTACTGACTAGCCGGGTTTCTGATCCACAAAACCCCGTAAAGGTTTTAGCATGTATAATACTTATCTTATTGGGACGTTGAGTATAGCATGGAGAGCGAATGCGGCGATATGCTGAGGGCTGCCCTGATTCTCTCAAACAGGGATACAAAGGATATATCCTCGTTGAGCGTGAGACAGAGGGTAGAAGAATTCAGCCGGATGGAAGAATATTACTCAAAATATGAGACAGGCTGTGCACGACACATGAGCTCGGACATAAGGAACAAGGATCTCGCCACTTTCAGGTTTGCGCAGTTGAAAGCTGCATACACGCTTCAAACTGAAATACTGAATGAAAGTGATGGTCAACTGGCAATGCCTGTCACCAGAAGATTTTCTAAAGATGAGTACGAGGCTTTCAGCTTGTTCGACAGGTTTTCAGCGCTGGACACGATGAAAGAGGGAGATATTGCCACTGCCCTTGTCAATAAAAATGAGCAAATATACAGGATTATAAAGGAATGGTACAACGATCAGATGGACAATTTCCTCAAACTTCTTGACCCATCTGAAGCGTCAAAAAAAATCAGCGGAATGGTCTCAGTTGCCATGCGAGACAGATATAATTCGCGTTTCCAGAAGATCAGGGCAGGCATCATTTCTTACCTTAATCAGGATCCAGGTCAGCTGAGAAAGCTGTTTTACAATTATGAAGAAATGATGCAGTCTCTATCAAAATCAGAGAGGAAGAGGCTGGATCTGGAGGAGGCAATAAGGGGTATTTTATCAGGTGAAGAAGCGGATTCCCTGTTTGATGAGTTTCTCACGCTTTCCTCGTATGTGCAGAGAAGGGATCTGGTTGGAATAGCCTCGGTGGACATCAGGGACCTCAATAAAAGAACCAGGGTACTTTTGGGCAAGATTGATTCGGCGAAAATGGAACTAGAGAGGGAAAGAGACAAGATAGACAACGATCCGGATATGCGGGCTAACAATACACTCTTAGAAAACGAGAAAGTCAGGATCAATGCCACAATAGCTATGGCCGAAACATTCAGGGAACGCCTGGTAAACGAAATTCTGAAGGGTCTTGAAGATCTCGCTGAGATCTCGGCTCAAATGGAGATAGCCAAAAAGGAGGGCAAGCTTCCAGAGGATGAATGTGTTACGCAGGCACAGGCACAGCTTCTGAAGGAACAGTTCTTTCAGGACTTAAGACGTTCGATGGTTGAAATGGCTCCATTCACAATCAGAAACCCAAACACAGGTCTTGATTTCAGGGTTAAACCAGGCGAGAGGTCTAGCGACAACTGGAGATCTGAGGATTTCGTTATTCAGGCTGGACCCGATGAACCAAAACTGTACGTCTCCGAGATGGGAATAGATTTAATGAAACATGGAATACTCTCTAACAACCATGGAATATCTGTTCGCGCTGCAGTTCTCTTTCATGAAAGGCTGAATGAGAAACATAAGGTAGACATGTATCAGGTAAATCTTTCTGACATTGCTCCGCTCTACGCAAGGCTCATTGCTGATTCGCAGCAGTCCGGATCCTTCACCTATGTCATGGTGGGTTCTCCAAACGGTTTCGCGGAAGATCTGTTACGTGGTATAACTGGTGACGGCAATGGTATCCAGATCAAGGGAAGGAGCCTTCGGATAATTCTCAGGGACCTCAAGACAGGCAAGCTTTATTACGATGTCTCTGACCCAGATTCAAAGAATTTTGCCACGATCGCTGCTGGTAGGGATTTCCAGGAAAAGCAGATCGGGCTCTTCAAGGCAAGAACTCTGGTCGAATGCGAGAAAGCTGGGGTGGTTAGGTCAGCCTTAATACAAAAGATCACTGAATCCAGTGAGGATGAAGTTATTTCAGCCTGGAAACAACTTGAAAAGGAAAAGAAAGGAAAAATCAGGAAAATAGAGGGAGAAACGGTCTTTGAAACAGCCCTCGCATGAAACACACGTTAAGTTAATTCTAAATATCTTTGATGAGATATTGCGCTGAACGCTTCACCATTTATCTATATTATTACCAACCTGGAATCAAATTAAATCCCCGTTCCTGCAGATCCATTCAGTGATCTGCTGAAAACCATAGTTTGTCTGTGGGTCATAGATGATATCTACCCTCGCACCGGGAAGTGTATCCAGTTTTGGAACAAGATCGCCGGATCCGTTCCTCTCAGTCTGTATATATGTTTTGAAAGCTGAATAGTCTTTAAAATGAGATTCCACGTAGCTCATTGTATTTCTCAGGGAAGAAAGAAGCTCGCCCGGCGATCTATCCTGTACGGCATCTGGCAGGAGGTCAGACTTTGTGAAAATGAACGCTATGGGGGATTTGATGATCTTCTTCTCGCCAACTGCTCTGTACAGATCATCCAGTATGGACGCAAATCTTACATCTTCTATAGTCCATTCCTTGTAAATGCTGCAGTCAATGATAAAAAGGTAGGCCGAACATGAGGAAAGATAGTGGAATGCTTCCCTCCTTCTCTGGGGATTGGATGAAGCCCTGGAAAATAGTTCTCCAGCCACGTCATTCATCTCAAGGTACGTGCTTTTCTTCCTGACCCCCTTCTGAGTGAAGAATCTTATAAGCATTCTGTTAGGAGACTCAACACCGGTGGCGCTCGGGAACCTCCTGTTCTTGAGAAGGTCATCCAGGAACTCTCTGTAAAATTCCTGACCGGCAAGTACTTCATAATTTACGTTCAGGTCTTTTGTTGTGTCCTTAAGGAAGTGAATAAAATAAGCGAGCATCGTGGATTTACCAGAAGCGACAGGTCCCAGTATGCCAACGGATTCTCTGTCCTCATTTCCTGTGATCTTGTAATCTGAAACACTTGCCATTGGTGCTCCGGCAGTCTGAGCATTTTGATTTCCAGGGTTTGGTGAAGGCTTTAATGGAGTATTGGAAACGCCCGCCGCGTAATTTATCAGCCTATATGATGGGCTCTGCGCGGCACCCCACAGCATGAAAAAGATCATGAATCCAATTAGAACAGCCTCGTTGTAGTTTCCGTTCTGAATCACGGCAGCGGGAATTGTGGAATAGAAAAGCACAGTAATTAGGAGCAGCATGAATATCGTGACACCGAATTCATAACGCATGGAGGACAGCACGAACTTGTCTCCAGTTCTGAATGCCCTGTTCCGCTTTCCCAGAGCATGGAACAGTAACAAGGCAGTAATAAACGACAATATGCCTGCAATATCTCTAGCAGTTATAATGGAATAGCTGCCTGCAGGTGAATATGAACTGTAAAATGGTGAAATGTAAGCCACACTGTGCAGGTGTATCATGACTAAGGGGTAATTGGGAATGGAATACCAGGGAAAAAACGGGAACAGAATTGTAAGCATAAATACAAAAGCTAGGACATAAAGTACAAAGGTAACAAAGTGTCTGAACATCTGTAATTTTTTGAATGCTTGGAGAGATTTAATGTTTTGTCTTTTCTCCGTTATGGGATCGGGACGGCAAACTTATATATCCTGCTCTTCTATTTTTTTCTAGGGCTGTTTGACATGGTGAAGTTTTCCAGAAAAAGTCAGGGATTGGAAGGAAAGAGCGAAGAGGAGATCAGGATGCGTATAAGGACGCTTGAGAACGAGAACAAATTCATCGAGGGTGAAATAGAAGAACTGAAGAAAAAGCGGGATTCTCGCTTCAAGGAGGGCCTAAACAGTTCAGAGGCTCACAGGCAGCTCCTCGCAAGGGACATACTGAACCTGGATAAGCAGATGGAAATGAAGAATGCAAGGCTTTCGGATAATCTCGATCTCATCACTGGTCTGTCCACCGTTGCAAATGCCAAGAGCCAGGACGCTTCTACTGCAAGCAACGCGATATTCGGCGAGATCGACAGGACGGATAAGGGCAAATTGATGGCCGCTATGACCAAATCAGCATACAGGAGGGAAACGAGGCGAACAAAGGTAAGAGATTTCGGGAAGATCACAGATATATCCTCGAGCATGTCGGAGC
>JAVYSB010000007.1:0-7262 GCA_038729425.1 Thermoplasmataceae archaeon
TTCCATCAGGCTGCTTCCAAGATCCGGTTCAATTCCGGCCATTATTGTATCGTGCTCCTTGATTATTTTCACGTGAGAGCCCAGTCTGCTTAACGCCTGACCCAGCTCGAGTCCTATGGAGCCTCCACCAATTACTGCAAGTGTTTGCGGGACCCTGTTAATATCCCACACATTGTCACTTGTCAGGTAACCTGTTTCTTGGAGCCCTTTTATTTTATTTATCTTCGTAGAAGAGCCTGTAGCAATAATAAAGTTGAACCCACTAACGACAATCTCCTCTGAACCGCTCTTTACCGCAATCTTATCACGATCAATAAAAGTGGCTCTCCCTTCAAAAACCTTGATGTTGTCATACAATTTCAGAACATTTGTATATTTTTCAGTCCTCTCTTCTAAGACGGTTTTCTTCAGTGAAGCCATAAGTTTTCGAAAATCAATCTTGGCGACGCCTGGGGGTATTCCGGGATATTTCGGGTTGGTCAGTGTGTGCACAACCTTAGCTGCCTCTATGATATATTTCGATGGGACGCAGCCAACATTAACGCATGTCCCTCCAAGAGGACCGAACCCAATCATTGCTAAGGAAGCCTGCCCAGAGGTTAGCTCACTCGCCTTTATGGCAGCAGAAAAAGCCGCAGCACCTCTCCCTATAATTACAATATCGAAAACCTCCGTCAACGAGTCACTCAACCTTTCTTACCTGGACCTTATATTGTGAGTCCTTTCCGAATATGGGTAATTTTTCTAAATCCTCTGGTGAGACATTGGTGTCATCAATAACTGCTGAAGCCATACCATCTTTGAGAGAGACTAATACATCATTGGCCCCGCCATCCGTTAAACCTTTTCCCACGTGATCCACACAATCATCGCATGTCATTCCAAATACTTTCATGGTAACTTTCCGTGTTGCCATATGCTATGATTGAAACATTCTATATTTAGAAGTAAGTAAACTTTTCTTTACCTTCAGTAAACTTATATCAGTTGGACAAATGAGTAACATAGTTCAATGTCAGATAAATACAGAAAAGAACCCGACAAACTGGAACGCATCCGCATGGAAAACCGCAATATCTCCTGCATGATTAGGATTGCCGACACTGAACTGTGCATAGATCCATCTCTCCCTTTTCTCGATCTGTTAGGAAAAAAATATACTGTATTGATCCTCGGTGTAATCGGAAACAAATCTGAGGGGGCGAACTTCAATGAGATTCTCAGGGATATCCCATTCTCCAGCTCTACAATCATATCCAAGAGACTGAAGGAACTAGTGAACCTTGATATCATTTTTAAGACTGATCGAGGTGACAGAACGACATACTTTCTGACCGAGCAAGGTCAGATACTGAGGGATGCACTTATTCCTCTTATTAAAACGCTGGCAGGATTGGGCTTGCATAGTTAGTTCTGCTGCAATTCTCCAAACGAAGTATAGCAGATCGTGCGCCTGTGGATCACGCATATTGACTGATCGCTGTTGCTATCCTCATTATCACCAGTTCTTAAACACTGGAGGACAGCAATTGTATTTACAGACATTTGCGAGTATTCTCTTAAAACATTGATCAATTTCCCATAGGTTCATAGACCATGCACCTGACCTCAAGGGGGTGAGGATACCACGGCTTAAAATTCAATTTTTGCTAATCTCTTTCGTGTTGGATGAGTTATCTAATTATCTTATGGAGGAAGCTTGGAGGTACAGGAGCAGGCCTGAAATGATGCTAAAGAAGTGCCATGAAGCACTCAAAAATTATAATGGAAATCCCGTAGAATTGTTCGAATATGCGAATGCATTAAATTTTCTGGGAAGGAATTCTGAGGAAATTCTACTATATCGAAAAGCCTTAATATTAGGATTCTTAGGAATTAACGGATTTTGGGGGAAGTCGGAGGATTACCCTACTACTGTAATATTCCTTTGTATAGCTCTGTTTAGATCTGGATAAACTAAGAAATCTCTTAAGATCTCTCGCACTTTACACTGTCAGGCAATCGCGGCCGAATGCCTCAGTCCTTGATAATATAGATTGATTTCCACTTTGAGTGTGTTCTAATCTGATGCCGCGCAAATTGCGTTTCATACGATAAGGAAGAAAAGTGCAATAGAACAGGGCTGTGTGAATAGTAAATAAGTCATCCACTCTTTAATGATATTATAAAGAATCTCTTCGAGATCAGCAAGAAGACAATTTCCTTCAATGAATTCGACCGGCTAGCTAAAACGAAAGATTCTGCAAGCCTTGACAAGAAATAAGAATCTATTTTCGCCCACGGACTCCAAGGAATTTAATGCACTAATACAGATCTGAGGTTTTCTGTGTAAGTACCTTTGAGCTTGCAATTATGTGTAATTTTACATCATCTGTCACAAGCTTATAACCTGTTTCGATAGCAGATACGAGACATGACGAATCATAGAATGCTAGGTCTGCTTCTCCCAGTGAAAGGGTTAGCGTTGAGCCTGGAGATGGCACGAGTTGCTACATTGAATCAATTAACTCTCACAGAACCGCACCAGAATCCTTTGCTTCTTTTTTAGAAATTCTATTTCTAATTTTATAATTTTCCCATATAATGTTGCCTATTTCATAGGCAGCAAGAGGAATGGTTGCCCCGCAAGGAGATCACTAAATCTACCCACTGAAAGAGAGCAAATAACACATATTTCAATATTATGTAATACTCTGTGCAGGCCACACAGATCCTTCTATAAACTGCTTGGAGGCAAGGTAGCCAATTAGAGCGATCAAATGCGATAAATCTAATTGTGATATTCCTTCGAAGTGCTAATTTAATCCAAACCGGTCCACTCTCTATTGTTTGGATTTTTATCATTGAAAGGGATTTAAGATATCGATGTTGGCTGATAGTCATCATTGGTGAATTAACGCTTATAAATGATGTAATTTTTTGGAACTATCTATTACCTCTGACCGATTTATAAGAAATAATAAGGGTTTACAGAATATAACTACTGTTTTGCCCCTGTGTTTGCTTTCTGGTATTCCGCTGAAAGCAATGAGTTCTCGCCAGATATTTCATCCAGATCCAACCTCTTTGGTTCCGGCAACAATACAACTGTCAATACCAGGCCAAGAACTGACAGGAAAGCCAGTATTAGAAATAGACCAGATTCACCTATAGACGAAGCAAGTATTATCACATTCAGAAACGTCCCTATAAATGCGCCCGTCTTCCCCCCGGCTGCGGACGCTCCGGAACCAAATCCCCTCACCTTTGTTGGAAACACTTCTGGAGGATATACAAACGTGGTCACGTTGGGTCCAAACTCTATGAAGAAGTAACTGATGCCGTAGATGATCAGGAATTGAATTACAAAGGAAGCTGAAAGCAGAAAAGGGAATACCCCAAGCATTCCAAAGCTTATTGCCATGGCTGCGAAACCTATTGTCTGAATAGGCTTCCTTCCAATTCTGTCCAGTGTGAATGTTGCTATCCAGTAGCCTGGAAGTGCCGCCAGCCCAAATATCAGAGCAGAGTACTCTGTGGTTGTAATCAGATGATGCAGCCCTGTCACCGTGCTGGGTACAAGGGCGGACAGCATGGAACTGGACATAATTGAGTTCCCGTACAGCGCCCAATCCATCAGGAACCAGCTTCCGGCAGTGCCCAAAAGCGTCAGGAGGAATTTTTTCTGTCCCATGATTTGTGTCCATGACTCCTTAACCACTTCTGTGGATGCATCGGCCCTTGTGGTCATGCCAGTGTAATTCTTCCAGTTGCTGGTAGCGGCCTTGGAGTCCCCCCTCACCCTTATGGAATATCTCGGTGTTTCAGGCATTTTTCGCCTGTAGTACACAACTAGCAGTGCAGGTATTGCGCCGAACGCAAGCAAGAGTTTCCAAACGATAGCCAAGCTAATTCCAGAATAAATCAGGCCCAAGGATATTAGTGGACCAGCAAGAAGGCCAAAGGATTGCATGGAAAATACCATTCCAACAAGTTTACCCCTGCTCTTTGTATTGGAGTATTCAGCCATGATAGTAGAACTGGTTGCGTAGTCTCCGCCTATTCCTATGCCAAGGATGAATCTCCATATTATCAAAATGTAAACACCATTTGTAGGCGTAAGAAAGGCGCTTCCCAGTGCCCCGATGACAAGTATCACAAGCTCAAGTCCATAAATGGCCTTTCTTCCGAGTTTGTCAAGAAGCCGGCCAAATATGACGGCTCCTATCACGGCAGACAGCAATGCGGTAGAATCAAGAAGCGAAGTTTCCAGTGTAGAGAATGAATTCCATCCGGACAGCACAAGGATACTTGAGACAACGCCTATGATGAAAAGATCATAGGCATCAGTGAAGAATCCGAGTCCAGATATAATCCAGGTTTTGTAGTGGAAGCCACTGGTCTTGGCGTTATTTATAGAGTCTATCAAATCATTATCCTTTTCTGTACTCATATCATGCAGCGCATTTTCTCTCTTCTCATAAATCTTGCCAATATATTATATAAAGTAGAAAATAGTATATAGATTCTATATACATTGGATAATGCTCCCAAAGGGAAAATCAAAACAGCATTTGAACACGTCTTCATAAGTCAGGACTGCCGACTCATTCCAAGTCTGAATTTTTCAATAATCATAGCACTTATAATCAGGGCAGATAGTGCAAGTATAGACGAAACGGTGAAGTCAAAGGGGTCGCCCACCAAATACGAAAAAATAGCTAGAGCTATAGCTGGAGGGTGAGAAAAATCGGTGAAGGTGATGAAGGCCGAAACTATCAGAACATTAACTACTATTTCTACGAGGCCGGTTCCGATAAGTATGTGAATAATGTCCGAGGTCCCAATGACCAGCACATATGTTACCAGAAGGCTCTTTTTTCCTGAGTACTTCGGATCTCTCTGAAAAACTATCAGATATGCGGAAACAGCGTATGGAGGGGCTAGTATGTAATTTCCCCTGATGGCGATCAGTGAGAATATAGCACTCAGGATTGCCAGGAAAATGAGGTAATTCTTGACCTTATCTGATGCCAGGGGCTTTGGGGTCATTTCGCTGTTAATCGATGTTTCACCTCAACGGAATTAAAACGTTAGGAAGTAGTTGTGCTTTAAACTTCCTAATTTTCCTGAAGATTTCAATGGAATTTACACAAAAATTGCATTGATTCATCAGGGTTGGGTCAAGTTATCTTGCTTCAGGTATAATTGTACTGTTACTTTGATTTTAGGTATCTATTCCATCCAGATACCGTCAGAGGTTGAGGCAAAAGACCCCATTGATTTCTTTCCGAATCGTCCAAGCGGTGGTCGCTGCGACGTTTGCAAATTCTTTTGGAAGTTTAGTCCCAGTATGGTTCTTGGGTAGTCGGTGTCATAATTGAAGCAGCCGGCCGAATATCTTCGCAGAAATCGGTATCAATTATACTGAAATGAATGAGAAAAAAAGAATCTGCAGAAATTTCAGCTACTTGGTGCAAGCCTGCGGTTAAGATGCCTTTACTTTATCTTCATGGTTGATTTCACCCTATTAATCTCGACAGCCTCAAGCAATATGGCTTTCAACCCCGCCATGTCCACAATACCTTCTTTCTCGAAATCTATGGCACGAACTGTTTTGCTGTCGAGACGAGAATTGAACATCTTTCCTGGGTCGCTGATCTGGAAACCTTGCGGAAATGTAAGCCTGACAGAATTCTTTAGGAAATTCCCTATGCATATTATTCCATTATGGGACCAGACCGGTACGCCCATAGGATTGCTTGGCTTTCTCCATTTCACCTCTTCAACAATTTCTGCATCAGTATTCCTGAATATATCACGCAACTGCGACATGGTACTGCCACGCCAGTCTCCATAGGATTTGATTATTGTGTCTACTTGTCTGGTTGTCGACTCACTTTCTGTTGGCCCCACATTTCCTGACATTATCATACCTTATTCCGTAAACCAATAAACCATATCTGTTCTTCTATCCGTATTTTGCATGGCTTACAAACCAAGCGCATTTACATCCAGATCTATTCACGTTTTTCAATGACTTTCAGTATTGTCAAAGCAAGCATTAGCCTTGCATTATTTGAATTTTCCTTCCCTTTTTCCTGAAAACAGTTGCACCCTGTTAACTTACCCTTGGCGTCCGTGTGCAGCGGAATCCAGATAAACCCTGATTGAAATGATGTTAGAACTTCCAAGAGAATAAGGTAAAAGATGGCATAATGGTGATTGATTAGGAAATCTGGAAATTTGAAGTTCGAAAATAGTGGGTAACCTCAGTGCCCCGAAAATATGGTCTGGGAAAAGTATATTTTAAGGCTTCATACATAAATTCAACAGGAAATCAGTGGGCTCCCCATTCCCTATGATAACCTTCCACGTTGATAATATAAGACCTAAGGTGGCGTCTTAAAATAAGACTGATTCATTTTAGGATATGAAAGTAATTATACCAGTTCTTGAAAGAAACGATGTTGGCTCGAGAATTTCCCCGCATTTTGGGCGTGCTCCATATCTGGCCGTTCTTGATATCTCAAACGGAAAACTCAGTTCCCTGAAGTTTGTGCTGGGAGAAGGCCCCCACGAGGAAGACAGAACAGAGGAGGAAAAGGCCAAGGCATCATCAATACACGGAAGAGTCGTTGACATAAAACCTGACGCCATAATAGCCACAAGAATCGGGCCTGGAGCTGTGAACGACTTTACGAAGGCCGGCATCAAGATCCTGCCTATCGAAGGCAATACCATATCTGATATCCTGCCAAGGATTCCCGGCAACATTCGCTGATCTGAGCAGAAAAAAGCCCGGAAAGCCGAAATCAAGTTCGATGTTCAGATTACAGTAAGGCCGATTATGCCTGCTGTAACAAAGAGTATCAAGCCCATTACATAATCTATGTACCTTGGCGGGATATTCTTGAGCGCCAGGGATAGGCCGGCTGTGGAGACATAAGCCATTGCGGCCAGGGATATTGCGCTTATAGCGGTAAATGCTGCAAGGATCAGAGCTATATTGGTTATGGAAAGAGGGGACGATGCCAGCATTATGGGTATGAGGGCAAAGTCAGGAAATGCACTGATAGCCAGTACCGATTTTACTGAAGCAATTGCATATCCGGATTCAGTTTCATTCTCCATATAACCGTTCGCAATGAAGTACACCCCCACAGCAACCAGAAGAGCAACCGAAACAAATTCCATGTATGTTATGTAACTTCTGACGAGAAGTATTCCAATAACAAACGCGACTCCGGCAATTGCCTCAGAAGTGACCGAATGCAGCGTTC
>JAVYSB010000007.1:7356-13314 GCA_038729425.1 Thermoplasmataceae archaeon
AAGTACACCCCCACAGCAACCAGAAGAGCAACCGAAACAAATTCCATGTATGTTATGTAACTTCTGACGAGAAGTATTCCAATAACAAACGCGACTCCGGCAATTGCCTCAGAAGTGACCGAATGCAGCGTTCCGAGCATCGCAGCGGATAGGACAGTCTTTCTTTTGGAATAATTCAGCCTGCCTGAAACAACAGTCAGAGGGACCCAGTGATCAGGTGCGATCATGTGCAACCCACCCACTAATATAACTGTTCCCAGCAGTATTAAGAAAAGAGCCATTTGCTTCCCATTGGAAAATGGCACTTAATAATGTCGCAATAATAAGGGTGAATAAGTTTTGCTGGCTTGATACTATCAGAACTGGGGAACCTTTATTAAAGCGGGAAAACATGGACAGCCATGACAGGTTTCGAGCTACTCAGGTTTGAGAGTCATTCCCTGAGAGGAAATCCACTCAATGATCCTACTCAGAGAGATATTCTTCTGTTCAGGCCTGACAAGATTCGAGAGGGATCTCCGCTACTGATCGGACTCACAGGATTCGGGGGTGGAGCAAGAAGTTTTCTCAATTATTCACCTCTTTCCCAGAACTTCACGGATATATTGGATGCGCTTAAGAAATCCGGCAAGCTGCATGACGCCATCATTGTTATCCCGGACTGCTTCACCTCTCTTGGTGGAAACCAGTATCTCAACTCGGATGCGGTTGGAGCCTACGAAGATTTTATTGTAAAAGAAGTTGTTCCCCGGTTCAAAAGTGAATTCGGAACTGGCAATACCGGCTTGTTTGGTAAATCTTCAGGCGGATTTGGTGCGTATACGCTATCAGTCAGGAATCCAGAAGTGTTCCAGGGATTTGCCGATCATTCTGGCGATGCTGGTTTTGAATATTGCTATTTCCCGGATTTTCCGGATTCCATACGGGAGTTCAGGAGAGCTGGTGGGGTAGGAAAATGGTTTGAAGAATTCTCCAGAAGCGTCAATAAATCCAGGAAAAAGTACGTGGCTCCCTTGAATGTTCTGGCCATGGCCGCATTCTACAGCGCTAACAGGCAATCTGCTGACATGATGATAGATCTGCCGTTCAGCCTGGAAACAGGGGAGATGCTTGATGATGTTATTGAAAGATGGAAAAAATTTGACCCGGCCAGGAATATAACAGAGAACATCGGTAAAATACGGAACATGAAGGCAGTTTACCTTGATGTCGGATCAGAGGATGAGTTCAGAATAAACTTTGGAATGAACAAGATGCACCGCATCTTGAGTGAGAGCGGCGTGAGCCATTTCTACGAAGAGTTCGAGGACGGGCATTTCAACATTAGCTACAGGTATGAACAGTCCCTGGCATATCTAGCGGAAAGACTTTCCTGAATTGGTTACCTTAGCCTGTGGGTAACTTGCCAGATTCCTTAATAAATAAAAGCGGGTGATTGAGGATAACCCACTTTCCTGATCACAGAACGTGTTCCCTCACAGCCTCGGAAATCTGTTCTAGTGCTTTTTTCAGCAATGACCTCGAGCAGGCAAGGTTTATTCTCTGGAAGCCGTCGCCGCCTATCCTGAATATGTAACCGTCATCTAGCGCTACCTTTGCAGTGTTTTTCATTAATTTTTCAAGCTTTGTCGGGACAGGTTCAACGGCCCTGAAATCCAGCCAGCAGAGATAAGTCCCCTCGGGATCAATGACCTTCACCCATGGCATCTTCTCCTGCACATACCCTTTGAGGAAGCTGAGATTGCCGGAGATATATTCAAGCAGTTCATCAAGCCAGTCTTCGCATTGGTCATAGGCCGTCTGAATTGCATCAGCTGCGAAATAATTCGGGTGCAGTGTACCCTGAGTGGCACAGCTGTTCTCGAAGATCTGACGCATCCTGCTGTTGGGAATTATGATGTTTGATATCTGCAATCCTGCCAAATTGAAAGCTTTTGATCCCGATGTACATGTTATGGAATTGTTGGCTAGTTTATCTGAAATGGAGGCGAAATTCGTGAAT
The DNA here is from genome assembly GCA_038729425.1 of Thermoplasmataceae archaeon. Lineage (NCBI taxonomy): Archaea > Methanobacteriati > Thermoplasmatota > Thermoplasmata > Thermoplasmatales > Thermoplasmataceae > Thermoplasmataceae archaeon. The sequence goes on from JAVYSB010000007.1 coordinate 9,359, forward strand.
TTCACACCGGGATATCTGAGATCGGAATGTATCTCGTCCGATACAACCGGTATCCCATTGTCTATACAGATATTCCCAAGCCTCTCAAGCTCTTCCTTCTTCCATACTCTTCCAACCGGATTGTGTGGAGAACATAGTATCATGAGCTTTGTCCTGGGGTCCCTGACCTTGTCCTCAAGATCTTCATAATCCATCTCATAGTGCCCGTCAACAAGTCTCAGCGGGTTGTAAAGAACAAACCTCCCGTTTGATTCAATTGAACGGAAAAATGGGTAATACACGGGGGGCTGAACTATGACCTTATCTCCGGGGCTTGTAAAAGCCTGAATTGCGAAACTAATCGCCGAGACAACCCCCGGGGTGTAGACAATCCACTCTTTCTTTATTTCCCAGTTATACCTTCGCCTGTACCACCGTATGACTGAATCATAGTATGAGGGCGTGAATAACGAATACCCATACACTCCATGATCTGCTCTTGAGACCATGGCATCAATAACAGGCTGAGGGGATCGAAAATCCATGTCTGCAACCCACAGGGGAAGAAGGTCTTCTGATCCGAACTGATCCTTCAACCCATCCCATTTTACTGATCCGGAGTGCTTTCTGTCTATCACTTGGTCAAAATCGTACCGCTTTTCAGACAAGATGAGATCAACCTGTACATATATTCGGTTCACCCTATTCTTTATTTTCCTCTTACAGGATCGTGGTTATCTTTCCATTCTCCAACCCCTTCCAAAGTGCGTGGCAGAGTAAAAGCATCCTGGAAATCTTGGTAAAGGAAAATTTAAGCAATAAAAAGCGAATAACAAGGACTCAGAATGGAAACCTGATGACTCCTCCATCTATCTGTATGTTTGCACCGTTGATGTATGACGCTTCCTTTGAGCAGAGGAAGGACACAAGATGCCCAATCTCCTCCGGATCGCCGAACCTCTTTGACGGTATGGTGTCCCTGATCTGCTGAAACGCCTCTTCCTTTGAGATGCCCTGCTTTGCAGAATTTCTTTCTGCAATGCTATCCAGTCTCGGCGTCATGAAATACCCCTGTGAGATGCTGTTAAAGGTGATCTCTCTGGAGGCAAACTCCATCGACAGGACTTTGGAAAGGCTTACCACAGCCGATCGCAGTGAAGCAGAGATGGAGAAATTCTCAAGCGGTGATTTTGTGGTCATTGACGTGATGAATACGACCCTGCCGCCATGGATTTGCATGTGAGGGATAACACTCCTGACCATGTCAATTGTACATTTCAGGAACATGTTTATGCTGGAATCCCAGTCCTCATCGGTGATTTCCATAAATGGAGCAACCTTTGGGTCACCATAATTCACCACCAGGTTGTCAATGTTACCCGTATTCTTCAGAACTTCGTCCATTACTCGTTTGACATCTGACGGCACTGTCATGTTCCCAACACTGTAATTAACGACTGATCCGGTAGCGCTGGCAATCTCCATGGCAGCATCTGCAATTTTGTGCTTGTTGCTTGAAAACATGTGCACCTTAGAACCTTCCGATGCGAGAACCTTCGCGACCGCTTTGCCAATTCCTGAGCTTGATGCGCTTACCAGTGAAACTTTTCCATCCAGCCTGCTCATAGTTTATGGAGCAATTGTCCAGATATAAAATTATTGAGCAAGCGTATTGCGGCACCACGGATGCGCTCACATCTCGTCCTCAATCAGCATCGATCAGGCTAAAGTAATAATATCGTTGGAAAATTACCATTGAATGGAACGGGAAAGCAAACTCATCATTGCACTCATGATTGCGGTGATGATGGGTGCAATTGATACCACGATTGTTGTCCTTGCATTCCTTCCGATCACTAAAGACCTTCACACCAGCTTCGCCTACTCCATCTGGGTGATAATGGTATATCTTCTGGTGCTTGCCGTGGGAACTACTCAGCTTGGCCGTCTTGGTGATATATTTGCGAGAAAGAACATCTTCCTTGCTGGTATAGCAGTATTCACTGTAGGATCTGCACTTTGCGGCGCATCACCTGGAATTCTGTACCTGATCGCGTTCAGGGTTATTCAGGGATCCGGGGCTGCTATGATCCAGTCCAACAGCGGCGCCATCATAGCGGAAAATTTTCCTCCAAACAGGAGGGGGCGCATCTTTGGGTACACGGGCGTCGGTTACAACGCTGGTGCGATGCTTGGTATTGTCCTTGGCGGTTTCATCACACAGTTCATCGGTTGGCAATTTATATTCTATATCAATGTCCCGATTGGCGCCTTTGCCCTGTGGTTTGCTCTCCGAAACATAAAGAAGATAGAGCCAGTGGGAAACAGACTTGACGTACCCGGGATAGTGTTACTGGCGTCAGGACTCGCCCTGATATCTTACGCGTCAGTTGATCTGGCAACATACGGCCTCAGGCTGATCAACGAAATCGTCCTGGCCGTTGGCGCAGCTGTCATAATCGCCATGGTTTCTGTAGAAAGAAAGGTTGAAAGGCCATTGCTTCCACTGAAGGTCTTCAGGGTTCGTGTTCTCACCTTTTCAATATTTGCCTCGTTTTTTCAGAGCCTTGGTTTCCTGGCAGTCGCTTTTATAGTGATAATGTATCTGCAGGGAATAAGAGGGCTGAATCCAGAGGAGAGTTCCCTCCTGCTCCTTCCAGGATATGTTGTGGGTAGCGTTCTTGGGCCATTCTTTGGCAGACTTACCGACCGGATCGGATCAAGAATTCCGGCAACCCTTGGTATTGGCATTATGGGCATATCTATCCTCATATATCTGACCCTGACAGTGCATTCCTCGTTCTATGTTGTGATTTTTGCTTCGCTTGTCACTGGTGTGGGATCTTCAATGTTCTTCCCCGCGAACAACAGTGCGGTGATGGCCAATTCCCCACGTGAGCTTTACGGCATGTCATCTGGGTTCCTCAGAACAATGTCCAGCATAGGGATGCTTGGGAGCTTCGTCGTGGCCATTTCTGTTGCCAGCATTAACGTGCCTCGATACATCGCATTCGAGGTGTTTGCGGGGAGCCTTCAGGGTGGTGTACCGTCCGGATTCCTGGTAGGTATCAAGGCCGCGTTGTTGGTATCGCTCGTGATCTTGATCATGGCCGGAATCCTTTCTGCGTTCAGGGGGAAGGAGAAGAGATCGGAAATCCGCGTCAAGTAAATGTTAACTCTGCGTTTGACACATGTGTTTTGTCACAGGGAGTCCCCACTCTTGGTTTATAAACCGGGTGACCGTACATATAAAGGTAATCCTTAAAGCTATGTTCCGTAATAACTATTTTGGGTATTAATTTGGAAATAGTAAAGGAAGATGTGCTGATTATAGGTGGTGGTATGGCGGGACTGCGAGCTGCCATTGCTGCTGCCGAATTTGACAAGAACATATCTGTTGGACTTGTTTCAAAATTGTATCCCCTCAGATCCCATTCGGTTTCCGCTGAGGGCGGAACCAGTGCAGTTCTAAACCCAAAAGACAATTTTGATCTCCATGCGTATGATACTATCAAGGGCAGCGATTATCTCGCTGATCAGGACGCAGTGGAACGTTTTGTCAGGATCGTTCCGGAACAGATATATGCCACAGATCACTGGGGATGCCCTTGGAGCAGGAATCCAGATGGCACCATTTCGCAGAGGGATTTCGGGGGCCTCAGCTTTCCGAGGGCAACGTTTGCAGCTGATAAGACCGGGTTCCACGTGATGCAGACACTGTTCAGCAGGTGCATGAAGTACGATAACATACACTTCTACAACGAGTATTTTGTAACGTCCATTGTCCTGAGCAATAACAAGTTCAATGCACTTACGGCCATAAGGCTCAGGAACGGTGAATACACCATATTCCAAGGGAAATCTCTGATCCTAGCGACTGGAGGAGCCGGAAGGCTCTATCAGTTCAGCACATATGCCCATTCAGTCACCGGTGACGGGAATGCCATGGCATTCAGATCTGGAATCCCGCTGAAGGA
>JAVYSB010000007.1:13410-22976 GCA_038729425.1 Thermoplasmataceae archaeon
GGACATGGAATTCATACAGTTTCATCCAACGGGACTTGTCCCATCCGGCATACTCATTACTGAGGCGGCGAGGTCTGAAGGAGGGTATCTCGTGAATTCTGAAGGAAAACGCTTCATGGAAAATTACGCTCCAACAAAACTTGAAAAGGCGCCAAGGGACATAGTCTCTAGGGCAATAATGTGGGAGATTGAAGCTGGCAGAGGGATCAAGGGAAAATATGGCGATACTGTATACATGAATCTTGACCTGAGGCACATGGCTGATATTCTCGAAGAAAAACTCCCAATGATTACAGACATTGCGAAGAAGTTCAACGATATAGATGCGGCCACTGAAATGATTCCGATCCATCCCGCAACTCATTATACCATGGGGGGCGTCGCGGTCGACATGGATACAAAAACTGAAGTGCCAGGTGTATTTGGAGCTGGCGAGAACGTTGCCATAAGCATACACGGCGCGAACAGGCTTGGTTCCAATTCCACAAATGAGTGCCTTGCCTTCGGTAACGTCGCAGGAGTAAAGGCCGCAGAGTGGGCTGTTTCGCACAGCGTATCCGAACTGGACAGGGCTAAGGTGGAAGCCGAAGAAAAAAGGATATGGAACGATCTGCTAAACCGCGATGGCGAGGAAGATGTGGCCAAGATCGCAGAAGACCTCAGGATCGCAATGGATTCCAATGTTGGGGTTTTCAGGACCGAGCAGGGGTTGACAGAAGCTCTCAGACAGGTGAGGGCTATACAGGCACGTTACAAGAACATCAGCATTATTGACAAATCCAGCGTCTTCAATATTGAACTGACGAGAACGCTGGAAGTTGGATTCATGCTTGATCTTGCCGAGATCATAACAATGGGTGCTCTTTTGCGGAAGGAGAGCAGAGGAGCGCACTACAGAAAGGATTTCCCAAACAGAGACGATACCAATTTCCTGAAACATTCAGTGGCAAGATTTACCAAGGATGGGCCGAAGATAGAGTACGTTCCGGTTGTAATAACTAAATGGAAACCGGCACCAAGGGTTTATTGAGTGGTAAAATGACAGAAACTGAATATGAATTTGTTGTTAAGCGTAAAAACGACAAGGGGGAAGTAAGCTATTCTAATTACCTCATCCCCAAGGATAAGATATCTACAGTTCTGGAAGGATTATTGTACATCAGGGATAACCTAGACAAGACCCTGTCTGTAAGGTACTCATGCAGGATGGAGATATGCGGCAGCTGCGGCATGGAAATTAACGGCAAGCCCAAAACCGCATGTTCCACCATAGCAGCTAAACTTGGCAAGGACAGAATTACCGTGGAACCTCTGAAACACTATGACGTTATAAAAGACCTTGTTGTGGATATGGATCCTTTCTTCACAAAATACAGGGATGGCCTCCCGTTCATAATCAGGGAAGATGAAGGAGATTACACCTCTGAGCTGCCACAGACGCCAGATCAGTTCAAGGAATACGAGAAGTATTCCATGTGCATCAAATGCGGGATATGCCTTGCCGCCTGTCCGATTGCTGGATCTGACCCGGATTATATAGGTCCTGCAGCACTGGCTGGTGTGCTCAGATACAATCTGGACAACAGAGATCAGGGAAAGAAATACAGGCTGGAAATTGTGGATGGGGAGGAAGGGACATCAAGATGCCACTTTGCTGGAGAATGTACAGAAGCTTGCCCCAAGGGTGTAGACCCCTCATTTGCCATTCAATTGTTGAGAGCTCAGGGCACAAGGTATGAGCTTGCAAAAATCTTCAGGAGGTAGAGAGACAGATGGAAAGTAAAGAGGGAATCATGGGGTGGGTGAGATTCAGGGGAAAAGGCATAGGATATTTTGCATACACCTTCCAGAGGCTTTCCGGCCTTGTGATAGTGTTTTATCTTTTCCTGCATTTCTACGTTCTATCTAACATTCTGAAGGGAGCGACGGATTATAACAGTGCAATAGAGTCGATCAAGTATGGTCCGTTGGACATCTTTCTGGTGTTCGATGTGCTGCTCGCGCTTGTGATTTTTTATCACGGCGCTAACGGGATAAGGCTGGCGTTGAATGAGATGGGGATTGGCCTGAAGCACAACAAGATCTTTTTCTATGTCTTCGAGAGCGTTTCGGTGGTACTGCTCATTGTGTTCCTGTACTACGCGTGGGCATTTATTGCGTTTGGGTGATCAAATGGAAAACAAATATCTTAATAAGCCTATGACAAGCAGAGGGAGTCTTGGTACGTTACAGTGGCTGTTTCAAGTCATAACTGGAGTATTTTTAGTATTTTTCGTGGGCGTGCATCTATACCTTGCGCATATAAATGGCGGAACTCCCATATCCCTGTACGACACCGTGCTGAATAACCTGCACAATCCTTGGTGGCTTGCATTTTATATAGCCTTTGACTGGATCGTTGTCTATCACGCGCTCAACGGGGTGAAGGGTATCGTGTACGATATGGGCATCAAGGCATCAACGAAGAAATGGGTTGCATACATCCTGATAGCTGTCTACATAATTGCAGTGATTTATTCAACAGAACTGGCCATTATTGTTTCCCAGCTACCCCTCCACTGAACGCAAAATCACTCAAGACGCTTTATGATGTGGTAGCCGAATTGCGTCCGGACAATGCCGGATAACTGGTTTTTTTGAAGATTGAAAGCTGCTTTCTCAAACTCCTTTACTGTCGAACCATGCTTGAAGAATCCGATGTCACCGCCCCTCTTCCTGGAACTGTCTATTGAAAACTGTTCCGCCAATTTAGCGAAGCTCTCGCCCTTCTGTATCCTGGCAAGAATCTCCTTTGCAAGGGCCTCCTTCTGCACCAGAATGTGCGCACACCTTATCTTATCCGGCATGAATTACTGAATGGCAAACTCAGGTATAATTATATTTTGGCACTTATCATTTCCTTTCCTGCTGGATCAACTTCTCCAGGTTTGATACGAAACCCTTGGAGAAGAAATGCTGTAGTTCACTCTCAGTGAAAAGCCCAAGCGTCTTCACAAGGGGGGGATGCAGTGGCCCATATGGCGGAATCTGCTCCCTTTCCAAGGCAACACGTTCCACATAACCAATGGTGTCCATGGTCTCGTTCTGTGGTCCTGTTATTGTGGTCGTGGTGATAAACTTCACAACCCATGCCTTGAATGACTGGACCGTTTCCTTAAGCTTGTCGGTTTCTTTTCTGCCAAAAAACGAACTAGAAGATGTCCTGATAATAGCGGATGCTATCTTATTGGTATACTCCTGCTCTATTATACCAATAAACATCCGGTAATTCATTGAACTTTAATATCGAGTATCATATATTAAGCCTTGTATTGCTGTTTGGGGCAAAATGTATTGTATGTAAGAGCAGCAATTAAGATCAATAATGAAACCTGGTATTCAGGAGTTCAAAGTAAATCTCGTCGGCATACCCGTTCCCAGGTATGTACCCATTCTTCTGGAATCGTCCCATTTCCTTAAACCCGTTTTTCCGGAGAACCTTTATGGAGGCTATATTAGGTTCCAACACTGATGAGTGCAGCTTCCTCAGGTTAAGATAATCAAATGCATACTCAACGGCTAGCGATACTGCCTCAGTGGCGAGCCCACGGCCCCACTTCTCCCGCGCTATGGAATATGCTATGTAAGCATCGCCGTTCCTGAAGCTCAGGTCATGGAGAGATACAAGTCCAGAGAATTCTTCCCCTTCACAAATTGCAAAGACACGCAGATCCTTGATCTTTATTATCTTCTGGTACCATTCCTCCTCCTCTTCTATGTAGAATAGCTTTCCCGGATCCCTGAGAAACGTTCTGACCGATCGATCATTCATATAGCTGGTTATTGTTCCAAGGTCCTCTCTCAGCACAATCCCGATTGATGCTTTCTTCCCAGATAGTATGATATCCCTTTTCATATTCCCATCCCCTGTATTATTTCAGCCTCTCCATTAGCTCAAGCGGAACATCGGAAATGACTCCAGAAGAACCCATCTCCCTGCAGGCGATTGCATCCTTCACCGTATTCACAGTCCATGGTATGATAGGTACTTTTCCTGCGATGCCGGAAAAGTGTCCCTTGAGAAACATAGACATTTCCGGCTGTACAAAATCAACAGAGAACCTCTCCAGCAGGTCCTGGCTTATCTCCCCATAATAATTCATTGTCTCTGGAGATACGTTTAGACCAGTGAACATGCTGCTATCTTTCTCCTTCAGCAGGCGCAACGAAAGTGGGTTAAAGGAAAGAAACCTGTATAAAGCAGTGTCCCTGCCATCAAGATCACTGATCAGAGCATCCTCCAGCCCATAATTCACCAGACCACCATCATCATCTACTGTTTTAAGTTCTATGAAAATCCTGTATTTCCCCAAGGAATCAAGAACCTCAGAAAGCGTGGGTATGTTTTCCTCTCCATTTCCAAGCCTTAATGACTTAAGATCTTCAAGGGTATAGTCCCACGTCGATCCCTTTACACCGCACAGTCTCGTGAGATCGTAATCATGAAACACGACAATCTTCCTGTCCTTGGTGAATTGGATATCAAGCTCAACCGCTCCCACACCGGAAGCCTTTGCATCCTTGAACCCACTGAGTGAGTTCTCAACGTGTCTTTCGCAAAGTCCTCTGTGACCCACTATCAGGAATTCATTATTTTCTGACATTGACAGTAGCTCCTAGTTACTTTTCCGTTTATATCTGTGGGCGTAATGGTATTCGAACTCGATCTCGCTATCAAGAACGAATCCGTGTGTTTCAAGCTTTTCCCTGAGTTTCTGTTGTGAGAATCTTATATTCTCAGGAGGCCCGAACGGGGTATCGATCTTAAATTCTATGAATGTGATCTCAAGGTTCTTTACTCCTGAAAACCTGAACAGTAGGGTATCCTGGCAATCAAGATCATGGAATACATTTGAGAAGAACGCCTTGTTAAACCTTTCGGGAAGGGGAGCGTAACATATGTCCTTTTCCACTATTTCCACGTTACCTATCCCTCTGTCAGCGAGTTTTTTTCTTATTGCGTCTATTCCCCTGTTGTTAAGTTCGTAGGCATATATCTTCCCGGATCCGACAAGTGGTGCAAATTTTAATGAATAGAACCCGTCTCCAGATCCGAAATCTACCAGTATATCCCCGTCCTTGGGATTAACCATGTTCTCGATATCTTCATAGGGAATGTACTGATCGCGCAATTTTCCCGCGCGTTCATAGTCATGATGTTCCATTGATGATAAGCTTGTACGAAAATAATAGCTTTCCCATGCTGCTTGTCTGCCGCCTGAAAACAGCAACTAATTTAACCGGATACGGTATGACAGCACGTGAGAGGCATAGGGTTCAACATGGTTTCGAGCGGGAGCAGCGGAAACTGCACCCTCATCTGGGATCAGGACACCCTGCTGGTGATAGATTTTGGTATATCCCTGAAGCGATTGAAGTCGAGGGTCAAAGAGCTGGGGATCACCAATCCCGAGATGTCTCTTTTCGTCAGTCACGAGCACAGCGACCACTCTAGCGGTATAAGGGTCTTAATGCACAACATGCCAGTGGACGTATACACAAGGAGATCTACAGCGGAAACGCTTGGGTTGGCAGACGCATTCCCGATCAGGGACACGGTGACCATAGGGAACTTCGTAATCAGTGCGTCTTCGGTTTCCCATGATGCCGTGGACCCGGTGGCCTACACGGTTCAGAATGGTAAGGCGAAAATCTCCATAGTGTCTGACCTGGGATATGTTACGCCGGGTTTGGTGGAGATCATGAAGGGATCGCAGGTTGTGGCCCTTGAGGCCAACCATGACGTTGATATGCTCAAATCTGGAAGCTATCCGTATCCACTGAAGAAGAGGATTCTGGGTGAACAGGGTCATCTTTCAAACGCCCAGACGTCCGAGGCTCTGGAAAAGGTCAGCACTCCGGAAACCCGCATAATCCTGACACATCTGAGCCAGGAAAACAATACCCCTGATATGGCAAAACAGGCAGTTTCCATGCATCTGATCAACAGAGGGATAGGGTACCACAGCATAGAGTGCGCATCGCAAGATCTTGGTTCCTCCGTTTATAACATAGATGTTTTCTAGCCACAAGACATACTGAATCATGGAAACAGTTGGATTCATCGGATTGGGAAAGATGGGGCAGGCAATTTCTAGAAATATAATGAAAAAATACGGCCTGAAGGCGGTATATAACAGAAGTGCGGAAAAGGCTGAATGGTTCGGGAAAAACGGGGTTGAAGTATGTTCTTCTCCTAAAGAAGTGGCGGCCAAGTGTTCCGTTGTGTTCGCCATGCTTACCGACACCGAGGCTGTGAGAAGCGTTGTGACAGGCAAGGATGGCATTCTGGAAGGTATAAGGAAAGGGTCTGTCCTGGTGGACCTCAGCACTATTTACCCGGATGATTCCAAGGAAATGGCGGAAATGGTCTTGGAGAAAGAATCCGAAATGCTGGATTCCCCAGTGATCGGAAGCGTAGATCTTGCAACTGCAGGCACGCTCACAATAGCTGCGGGTGGATCTGAAACTGGATTCAGGCGCGTTGAGCCCATTCTTGCAACGTTCGGAAAGAGGATTGTCCACGTCGGGGCAAATGGCCTTGGTCTTAAGGTGAAGGCACTGAACAACATGATCATGGGGACGAACTACGCCGTACTCTGCGAGGCCATTTCAATGGGCGAGAAGATAGGCATCAGGACAGAGACTCTTGAAGACATATTCTCTGGTGGAGGAGCAAATTCCAGAGCGCTTGAGCTTAAAGGAAAAAGAATGATAGAAAAAAACTATGATCCGCAGTTCATATTGTCACATCAGCTAAAGGATATCAAATACGGTTTGAGAATGGCGATGGATCTCTTTTCCCCTGCTCCGGTCACTGCAGCTGCATGCACAATGTACGAGCAGGGATACAATGAAGGAATGGGAGATCTAGATTATTCCGCACTAATAGAAACCTACAGAAGAGTGAACAGAAAAGCCTAATAACTATCCAGATCATCGTTTGCTGATGAACATTATTTTCATCACATTTCTGATTGCGGTTGCCACCCTTGCCGTCGCTTCATATACCGACATCAGGAAAAGAACCATCAACTCTTTCATCTTCATCCCGCTCGTCGCGGTTGCCGCCATAAATTTTGCATTTACCGGACAGAGTGCCTGGTTCATCGCAGTTGGCATCCTGTTTTTTGCCGGGACATTCATCAGGACCGACCTTTACCTTTACCCGATCTACGGGCTTGTTATCCTTATTGTCTCAGTATTTCTGTTTCTTGGGGAACCTCTATACCTCACATCCTCAATAATGATCTTCATAGCGTTTGAACTGGGGTTTACAGAGAGATTCTTCGGAATTGGCGATATAAAGGCCATGGTGGCCATTTTCTTATCCTTCATCACCTTTCCATTCACTTGGGCATTTACCGCAAAACAGGCATTTGTCCTGACCATTCTGCCACTTTCTTTCGCAATGCTGATCAACATTGCCATAGTTTCTCTGTACCTTCCAGTATATATGCTCATCCTGAACGTCAGGATCGGAAACAGGATAGGAGCAGCATCGTTCCTTGGTCTACCCTATGATGACAATATGTACACCAGGAACAGTAAGAAATTTTCTATTCGTGGGTCCGATGACAGCAGGATGATGATCTACAGATCACCTTTCATGATCCCCATCAGCATTGGTTTTCTCATAACTGTTATATTCGGTTTCTGGATGATATACGTGTGATTGTGAATGAGTGATGACCTGATCATTAGGAATGCTTCTTCAATCATAATAACCAGAGACCCGGGGAAACCTCTTATTGGGGAACAACTGGGAGTTGTAGACGTGCTTGAGAATGCTTCCATACTGGTTTCCGGCGGAAAAATAAAAGAGATTTCGAAATCCATAGATGCACCGACCGGTTCAGATATCATTGATGCCACCGGCAAGACAGTTATGCCGGGGCTGGTTGATTCACACACCCACATAGTATACAGCGGATCAAGATACGAGGAGTTTTACCTCAGGGCACAGGGGAAGAGCTATCTGGAGATCATGAAGAGTGGAAACGGTATCAACCGCACCGTGAGGGACACAGAGAAAATGTCTGCGGATGGGATTTTGAGGGCCACCCTAGAAAGGGTAAGGGATTCGGTCTCCACAGGAACAACAACGATGGAGATGAAGACCGGTTATACCACCACCCTTGCCGGGGAGACCAAGATGCTGGATGTCATTGACTCAATTTCCAGAACCGGCATCGTGAATGCTGTACCTACATTCCTGGGCATGCACTCCATTCCGCCCGCTACACCTGAAGACGCCTTCGTTGATTACATGATCGGCACTGTCGCATCAAAGCTGAAGGGCAGATTTGCTTTTACTGACGCTTTCTGTGACAGCGGAGCATACTCTCCGGAATCCTGCCGCAGGCTGGCTGAATGGTCAAAGGCCAACGGGGTGCCCATGAAGCTCCATGCGGATGAGCTGCAGAACATAGGCTGTCTTGACCTGTGCGATGAATTCAGGCTTACAAGCGTTGATCACCTGCTTAAGACCGGAGAGAACGGGATGGAGAAGATAAGGAAGTCTGGTGCCATTGCCAATTTCCTGCCTATAACCGGCTTCTCGCTCGACAGGGGCAATTACCCGGATGTGAGGAAATTCATAGATTCCGGAATACCAATATCCATATCTACTGACGTTTCTCCGCTTTCAGTGAACTCAAACATGCTATTCGCTATGTATCTTGCCGCAAGATTCGAGGGAGTCTCCCCGGCTGAATGCATCAATGCTGCAACAATCAACGGCGCATATTCCGCCGGAGTAGCGCGGACGAGGGGGTCAATTGAAGTTGGGAAGGCGGCTGATATTGCTATATTCTCTGTAGACAGGTATGAAGAGATTCCTTACATGTATTCGTCGCGCATAGTTGATACTGTTATCAACAGCGGAAGGATTGTGTACAGGAAGGCATAGAAATGTATCCAGATCAAGCTGTCCCTGGAAAATTGCCCTTCATTGCATATAAATAAGAAAAAGCAATGGTCACGGCGAATGCTTAGCATTGATGTCGATGATACCATAGAAAAACTGGAAAAGATGGGTGCAAGGAAGATACTTCTCCAATTACCGGATGGTTTGAAGCCACACGTGTTTGAGTACTTTAACCAGCTGTCTTCAAGGTTTTCCGTCATAGTTAGCTCCGATCCGTTTTATGGAGCCTGCGATGTGGGGAACGAGGAGCAGTACAGGGATGTGGACTGCATTGTGCAGTACGGACATTCTATCATCCCCAATATAAAATACCCCAAGCCAATGATTTTCCAGGAGGCCAGAAACGACAGCACGTTCTCCCTGACGCCAGAAATGTTCCGTGACCTCCAGGAGCATGGATTTCGCAGGATCGGGCTGCTTTCCTCAATTCAGTACATGGACAGGATGAACGAAGCTCGTGATATCCTGAAGAAGATGGGCTTCGAGGTCATCGTAGGAAATCAGGATCAGAGACTTGCCTATCCCGGCCAGGTGCTTGGATGCAACTTCAGCTCTGCACACTCCATTTCCATGGATGTGGATGCATACGTGATCGTGA
>JAVYSB010000007.1:23073-27627 GCA_038729425.1 Thermoplasmataceae archaeon
TAGTACAGGTAAGTTCCACGCGATAGGCGTACAGCTTTCCACAGAAAAGGAAGTGTTTCTTCTTGACCTGAACTACCTGACTATCAGTTCAATAAGAGAAGAGCGGGACGCGTTCCTGAGGCGCAGGTATGCGAGGATATCGAGAGCATCCGACGCGAAACGTATCTGTGTGGTTTTCGACACAAAGATAGGCCAGTACAGGAGAAAACTGGCGGAAACCGTGGTGAAACAGGCCGTTGAGATGGGGAAGGAGGCGGTACTTCTCAGTGCCAATGACATGAGGCCGTCCGATTATGAGAACATGAAATGTGATGCGGTGGTATTCACGGGATGTCCGAGAGTTCCCATCGATGACGCTGACAGGTTTTCCATGCCGATTCTCACCCCTCCGGAATTCCAGTCTCTCCTTGGGATCAAGAGAACGAGAGGCTACGTGATGGATGAGATCGTTGCCGTGGACGATCCTCCGTGAAAAGAGGTTTACCGATCAGGTAAGTTTCTGCCGCCTCGACAATCTCGACATCCATTTTTGTGTATCTGGCATAGGAACCCTTGAGCACCACCGGTCTGTATGACATGTCCCTGCCCACCATGGTCCCTTCCTTGCCGTTCTCTGTCACCATAACCTTCATTACCCTTCCAATCTGGGAATGAAGCTTTTCCCTCGTGATTTCCCGGTGCATGTCAGTGTATGCCTTTGTCCATCTCTTCACAAGATTTGACGCCGGTACCTTAGATCCATAATCCCTGGTATATGGCCTGGGGGAAAACCTCGTTATATTGATTACGTCAGGCCTGACAACGCCAATAAGCCTGCAATTCGCCTCGAAACTCTCCTCGTCATCGCCGTGATATCCAGAAATGATGTCAGTTGATAGGGCAATGTCCGGGAAACTCTCTCTGAATGCACCTACAATCTTCAGGAAGTCTGATACGGGATATTCACGATTCATCAATTCGAGAATACGATCATCTCCGCTCTGAACGGGCAGATGAAGGAACTTGAACACCTTATGACTGGAATATGACCTTATCAGGTCAGGGAGGATCTCCAAGGTATTCCGAGGTTCCATCATGCCTACGCGTAGCATGAAGTCGTCTTCTATGGAAGCAATTCGGTCTATGAGCGTGTTTAACCTTAATCCAATATCCTTCCCATAAGCCGCGGTGTCAAGGGAGGAAATCCTGACCTCTCTTATGCCCTTTTCCAGCTGCATAATAACCTGGTTCCGTATTTTTTCAGGGTGCCGAGATAGCAGTTTTCCTCGGGCCAGGTGGGATATGCAGAAGTTGCAGCTACCCGTGCAACCCTGATTTATTGGAATACCCTCAAAGATTGAGGGTTCCCTTATCTCAATATCATCCAGCATGCCAGTGTATAGGTTCCTGAAATCCATGCTGTTTGCCACCTCCACGTTTTCACCTGAAAGCGTTCCGGCGCTTACGGTGGAAAGGCAGCCCATAACCCTCACCTTGGATATCTGTGAAAGATCCTGAATCCTCCTTATCATCCTCTCTTCTGTCTGCCTGATCACGACACACGTACCCATCACAATCAGGTCCGCATCCTCAGGCCTAGTGACCAGCTCTCCGCCTTTCCCAAGGAGGGAATTCACATAAAGACCAGTCTCAGACTTGGACTGGGTGCACCCGTAGGACTCGGAATATATCTTCATCTGTTCGCCTCATCACGACCTGATATTTTTCTGTTGCCCCCGGGTGGCGAAATAATTTATCCTGAAAGTTTCCCTGCGGATCAGGCCTGGATTTTTGTTTCAGTGCTGGGTTGGCCTTTCGCGGAAATCTACACCTAAGATAATTTCAGGCTGTATGACACCCTTATCAACAAAAATTTAGGAAATTATTTTGGAATGCCGCCCTTCATGATCTCAGAGAACCTTTTTTCATCTATTTTCCCGGTAGCCACGGCAAGCTCCTTGATAGACTTCCCCGTGGTTAGGGCTTCCCTGACGATCTTTGCCACGCTATCGTAGCCAAGATACGGGTTCAGGAGTGCAGCTGATCCAAAGCTTCTGGATAGGTGTTCCTGGCAGACCTCCTCGTTTGCGGTTATTCCCTCTATGAGCTTTTCCCTGAACATCTTCATTCCGTTTGTCATTATGTCTATCGACCGGTTCAGCTCATAGTCGATGTGAGGCATCATCACGTTGAGTTCAAACTGCCCGGCCTGGACGGATACGTTCAGGGCATGTTGTGCACCCATGATGGAGTGGCAGATCATGTTCATCGCTTCAGCGATCGACGGATTAACCTTTCCCGGCATTATAGATGACCCCTGCTGCACCGCGGGAATTGTGATCTCGTGCATACCCGTTCCAGGGCCGGAATACATTAATCTGATGTCATTGGCCATCTTCGTGATATCCAGTGCTGCATTGGTTACAGAATTCATCAGCCTGGAGAAATCAGTCATGAACTCCATGATCCCCGGGAGGTTACCGCTCTCCCTGAAGTTTAGAGAGGTGAATTTCCTGATTTCAGAGACAACGTTCTTCTGGAATCCCGGAGACGTGTTGATCCCAGTGCCTACAGCCGTGCCGCCAATGTTCAGCTCCAGGATATAATCGACAGCTGTCTTGAACTCGCCGAGATCCTTTTCCAGGGCATATGCGTAGGCGGAGAATTCTGTCCCAAGGGTTATCGGTGCGGCATCCTGAAGATGTGTCCTCCCAGCCTTAACGGTATGCCTGAACTCCTCCCCCTTCTTCTTCAGTGCATCTACAAGGCGCTGTGCTTCGGGTATATATTTCATTGCCTTTGTTACTGCCGTGACCCTGATCATTGTGGGATAAACGTCATTTGTGGACTGGCTCATGTTCACATGGTCATTGGGGTGTATGACGGCATAGTCACCCTTCTTCTTTCCCATGACCTCGAGAGCAACGTTGGCAATAACCTCATTAGCGTTCATGTTGTAAGATGTGCCCGCTCCGGCCTGGAACAGATCTATGACAAACTGTTCATGAAACTCCCCTGCCAGGATGCGGTCGCATGCCTTCATTATGGCGTCCTTCTTGTCATCCGGAAGCTTGCCTCCCTTGTTGTTTGCTGATGCGGCAGCCTTCTTTATTATGGTCATTGAATTTATGTGGTCAGAGTCGGCAGTCAGGCCCGTGATCATGAAATTGCCCATCGCCCTGACGGTGTTGACGCCGTAGTACTTGCTGTCATCTATGGATACTTCACCAAGAACGTCCTTCTCTTTCCTTTGCATGTACATGACATGGCGAGAGATTATATAGCAATTTTCAGGGTTCACGCATCGCCTCTTGATCATTATGGAGTAATGCAAACAAATCCGGAATAAATGGGATTAGTGATCAGGAACAACCAGAAAACCTATTGGCGTAAAGGAGCAAGTAGATGAAAAACCACATAAAAGCTATCAGAAATGGTGGCATGAAACCAACTGGATATGATGCTAAAGCAGGGGAAACGGGCTTTGATCCAGAGCTTCCCAAACCAGTAATGGGCATTGAGTTCGATTGGAACAGAGTAAGACACACCGAGTGGGCGTCTTACTGTAGTTCCAGCAGAACCTATAAGATGAAAAGAGAAAGATTTGGAAGACGCTATTTGTTAAAGAATAATAAGTAAAAGCTTATAAAACGTTTAATACTTTTTTTCAATCGTGTGGAAGGTAATGCGTATGAAGGATACCGAGGTAGTGATTAGAGTCGCTGGCGCAGCTGGAGATGGTGTCCAGTCAGCAGGGCTAATAATCGCAAAGGCATTCTCTAGAAGTGGATTGTACGTCAATACATACAATTACTACCAGAGTCTGATTAGAGGTGGACAAAGCTGGTACCAGATAAGAGCCGCCCATGACAGGGTTAAGAGTCAGGGAGACGGTCTTGATGTTCTGATAGCGCTCAACAAAGACGGTGTGGAGAGACACACGAACCCGATGATAAACGAGGGTGGTGCATCGCCCCTGGAGGGTATAGCAATTTTTGACAAGGGAATCACTGGTTTTGAGAAGCGGAATGTTACATATTGCGCAATGCCGCTTGAGGAAATTGCCGCGAAGCATGGTAAGAACCCCCTGATGAAGAATACGGTAGCCATCGGAGCCCTTGCCGCTGCCATAAACCTGAATTTTGATATCGTTGCCGGAGTCATAGCGGAACAGTTCGGGCACAAGGGAGATGTGGCGGACCAGAATGTCAGTGCCGCGAAAGAGGGTTTTGATTATTATTCCGCAAATTTCAAGAAGATCAGCAAGAACTTACAGTACAGCGGCAAAGGGAAGTATCTGATGGCCGGCGGCGAAGCCGTTGGCCTCGGTGCTGTGAGTGGCGGGTTGAAGATGTACGTGGGTTACCCCATGACTCCTGCCACTTCCGTCATGCATTTTCTTGCCTCTCATGCAAAGCAGTTTGACATTTTCCTGAAGATATCCGAGGACGAGATTTCTGCTATAAACATGGCCATTGGCGCGAACTATGCAGGCGTGCGTGCCATGACGGGATCATCAGGTGGAGGTTTCGCTTTGATGACAGAAGCTGTCGGGATGTCAGGCATGATGGAGGT
>JAVYSB010000007.1:27724-35789 GCA_038729425.1 Thermoplasmataceae archaeon
AGGACGAGATTTCTGCTATAAACATGGCCATTGGCGCGAACTATGCAGGCGTGCGTGCCATGACGGGATCATCAGGTGGAGGTTTCGCTTTGATGACAGAAGCTGTCGGGATGTCAGGCATGATGGAGGTACCACTGGTGGTCTACGAGGCACAGAGGTCAGGACCGTCAACAGGATTGCCAACCAAGACAGAGCAGGGCGATCTCATGCAGGTAATAGGGGCTTCACAGGGGGACTACCCGAAGGTTGTTTTCGCCCCGAGAACTGTGGAAGAAGCATTCTACCTGACAAGAGAAGCACTTAACCTGGCGGAGAGGCTGCAGATTCCGGTATTTGTCATGTCTGATCTGTACCTTGCAGAGCATTATGAGACAATTGATGATCTTGATCTGAATTTCAAGTTAGAGAGAGGCATGCACGCAAAGGACAATGAGCCGGATTACAGGAGATACAGGTATACTGAAAATGGAATATCCAGCAGGGCTCTACCCGGGCAGGTCGGCCTGATGCACAATGAGGACTCTGACGAGCATAATGAATTCGGC
The DNA here is from genome assembly GCA_038729425.1 of Thermoplasmataceae archaeon. Taxonomy (NCBI): domain Archaea; kingdom Methanobacteriati; phylum Thermoplasmatota; class Thermoplasmata; order Thermoplasmatales; family Thermoplasmataceae; species Thermoplasmataceae archaeon. Next base: position 28,270 of record JAVYSB010000007.1, read on the forward strand.
GCAGTGGTGAGCGATGCTGACACCGATCCGACGCTCAGAAAGAAATCCATGGAGAAGAGGATGAAGAAGATGGCAATATATATGAAAGAGATACCTTCCACGGACACTTATAAATTCAGCGATGCTGAATATGCCATTGTACAGTGGGGATCGACCCAGGGAGTGGTGGAAGAGGCCATAGATTCACTCAGATCAAGGGGAATAAAGGCTGGTGCAGTGGAGATAAGCAGAGTTTATCCGCTTAACCCCGACATAGGTAAGCTCCTTTCAGGAAAGAAGAAGATAATCGTTGTAGAGAACAACTATTCTGGACAGATGAATCGTCTGATCAGATCTGAGTTCCTGGTCAAGACGGAACTGGTAACGAAGTACGACGGTGAGAGTTTCTATCCAGGAGCACTCGCAGAAGAACTTGAATCAATTATCAGGAGGAATTGATATGGTTACAATTGCAGACTATAGGGGAAGTGTCAAGCCTGACTGGTGCCCGGGATGCGGCAATTTTGCCCAGCTATCAGCCATAAGCGGCGCGCTCGTGGAACTAGGTATTGAGCCAAAGGATACTGTCATTGCTTCAGGGATCGGATGTTCCAGTAATCTCCCGGAATTCATAAACACATACGGTTTTCATGGTTTGCATGGAAGACTACTTCCGGTTGCTGAAGCTATAAAGTGGGCCAACTCCAAACTCACGGTGATTGGATATGGCGGCGACGGAGACGGCTTCTTTGAGGGTACACAGCACTTCTTCCACGCGGCGAAGAGGAATGTGGACATAACATACATAGTCTCAGACAACCAGATCTTCGGACTTACAACTGGACAGGCTTCGCCAACATCCGAGATTGGTATGGTCACAAAGACAACCCCTAATGGAAACATAGAGAAACCCCTGAACCCCATCGACTTTGCCCTCACAGCGGGAGCAACATTTGTCGCCAGAGGGTTTTCAGGGGACGCCAAGCACCTCAAGGAGATCATAAAGGCAGGCATCCAGCACAAGGGATTCTCTTTCATAGACGTGTTCAGCCCTTGTGTGACTTTCAACAAGATAAACACCTACGACTTCTTCAGGAAGAGAGTTTACCATCTGGAAGGCAATGATCGTAAGGATCTGATGCAGGCACATCGCATAGCACAGGAATTGGGAGACAGGATACCCATTGGAATCCTATATGAGAACTCCGAGAAGATGTACGAGGAATATGATCCTGTGTTGACAAAGGGACCTTTGGTACAGTCACCCCTACATAAGCTGACGCAAAAGGACCTCGAGGAATTCTTGTAATATTTGATTATTATTCATAGTAATTAATAACATGTATTTTTTACTCTTTTTTGATATAACCGACTTTATGATAATGGGCTGATTTAGGACTTTGCAAACAATTAAATAATAAAGTTCACTTCTCTAACTGCATGGAGCTACGGTATTACATCATCCGCAGGTTACTCATTTTTATTCCTACACTTATCGGTCTTCTCCTGATTGTTTTTATCCTTATGCATAGCCTCCCTGTCAGATACCTCACTGGACCTTACGTTACGGGTAGAACGCCTGCGCAAAGGGCCTTAGAGTATGCACAGGCAGTGCAAGCCCTGGGTTTGAATTACCCCCTTCCTGTACAGTTCCTTGACTTCATTAGAAATATATTCACCGGAAACTGGGGCTACATGAGTGCCGGTGGAGGATATACTGGATCGGTGTTGGCCCTTGTGGACACGTACTTTCCCAATACGGTGCAACTCGCGGTGTTTGCCATCATCCTGGCCTTTGTAATATCCATCCCCCTAGGTACTTACATCGGGGCAAGGCCAAACTCTATGGCAGATCAGGTTGGAAGGGTATTCAGTCTAATTTTTTATGCGTTACCAGGCTTTCTATTTGCAATAATCCTCCTTGTAATCTTCGGCAAGAACACGATAGGTGGGTTGCCTTGGCAGGTTTTCCCCCTTTCCGGAGTGTATCCAAGTTCTGTCACAACCAATGTTCCAAGCTGGTTCCACTTATCCCAGGCAACTGGCGATATTTCATATCCAACTCATATTTTCGTGCTTGATGCTTTGCTGAATGGGGACCCTGCAGCTGCTTGGGGGGGATTCCTGCATTTGGTTCTTCCTAGCATTGCCCTGGCTCTGGGTGCGCTTGCCGGTATATTGAGATTCCTCAGGGCAGGCATGGTTGATGCTGCAAACCAGGAATATGTGAAGACTGCTAGGGCGAAAGGTGTTCCAGAAGACATTGTTATAAAGAGGCACATCAGGAAAAATGCCCTTATACCAACAGTAACGGTTCTAGGTCTTCTGTTTTCTGGATTGCTCAGTGGAGTTGTCCTGATAGAAAGAGTGTTTTCTTATCAGGGCATTGGCCTTCTGGCATATTACTCAGTTTATCCAAGTCTTCAGGTCTACGGAATTGCAGATACCGCTTTGATCTTTGGCCTACTGCTTGTGTTTGCCAATCTTATTGTTGATGTTGTTTATGCTCTTATTGACCCGCGTATAAGGTATTGAGGTATGAAAAATGGATGCAGAAGTTAGCTCTTCCCTGTTGAGTCAGGAAAGCAAGGAAAAACGTAACCCAGGTCTGGAGAATTTGAAGATCACGTTCAAGTTATTCTTCAAGTCAAGGCTAGCCTTTGTCGGCTTTATAATAACTCTTATCTATTTTGTCATAGCAATAATGGATACCGTTTATCCCCAGTACCTTGGTGTCACTAATCTTTCCTCCATGGTTTATCTCTTGCACGGACAGGTCGTTTCCTCATCAGCCACTCCCGTTGCACCGTCGTTCAATAAAGGATGGTACTTCTGGCTTGGAACAACAGAGTTCAATTTTCCCATACTCCCGGCGATACTGGAATCATTGAAATTTGACATGAGTGCGTCAATCCTTATAGTTGGCGTTGGAGCAATAATAGGAGTTATAATTGGAACCGTTTCCGGATATTTTGGCGGTATAACTGATGAGACTGTGATGAGGATAACCGATATCTTCTTCAGCTTACCGTTTTTCGTTTTTGCCATTGCGATGGTTGCTATTCTTCAGGTTGCGCTTCATGTGGCCCCAATTGATGATATTGTTATTGCACTGGTTATAATATGGTGGCCCATATACGCAAGATTGAGCAGGGGAACTGCTCTCACTATAAAATCCCAGAAATTTGTGGAAGCAGCAACTGCTTCAGGGTCGTCAGGAATGAGGAACGTGTTCGTTCATATAATGCCAAATGTTCTTTCCGCAATATTCGTACAATTTTCCCTTGATCTAGGAACTGTTGTGGGAATTTTCGCGGGCCTGGACTACTTGGGTATAAATTTTGGCGGAACTTTCTTCCCTGAGCTTGGAAATCTCATTGCTGAGGGCCAGCCATACTTCGGTGCTCCTTATGTATTAAATGGTCAAATACTTGGAAGCTCAATATGGTGGCCGGTTCTTATGCCAGGAATTGCTCTGCTTATTTTTATAGTTGCTGTTAATCTGATGGGCGACGGACTCAGAGATGTTCTTGATCCAAAACTTAGAAGGTAGATGAAGGTAAATATAATGTTAGCGCAGGATAAACTTCAGGAGAAAGAGGAAGGTAGTTACCTGAGAGTAGAGAATCTTGAGACTAGGTTTTTCACCTCGAAAGGTATAGTAAAGGCCATAGATAATCTATCTCTCAAAATCGGTAGAGGAGAGGTTTATGGACTGGTTGGTGAAAGCGGATGTGGAAAGAGTGTGACGGCCCTTTCTATAATGGATCTAATTCAAGATCCGCCAGGTAGGATAACTGCTGGAAAAATATACATTGACGGTTACAATGTTATCGGAGATCTCAAGAAATTGGCCAAAGTCATCGTTAAAAGCGAAACAGATGTCAAAATAAAGCGAAACAAGCGCCTAATCAAGAGGCATAATGCCGTTATTTCAAAGATTCGCGGTGAGAAGATAGCGATGATCTTTCAGGAACCTTTCCTCGCAATGAACCCAGTTCTGAAGGTAGGCGATCAGATAAGCGAGTCCATACTTCTACATGACCGTATAGATATTGCCAATTCAATAATAAGAAGGGAAAAACTAACTAAAGAGGTTACTGACTCTTTTATAGAATATGCAAGCGCGATTAAAGACGTTGATTCAGTCAGAAAGGAAATAAATTCTTGGACCAGGGAATATGGAGTCCCTAACGCTGAACTGAGTATCGTCCAGCTGATCAGGAGCCAGAGTTCAATCGACGAAAAGAAGCTTGGGCTCTATGAGCTCATACAGGATGAGAAACAGGGGGTAGACCTGGATGCGGTTTTTGAGGTCAGAGAGTACTATAAGCAGGAAGATAAATTGGCTGATCTGCTCAGACAATTGTCAGTATATGAAGAAGCTGGCGATGCGACAAACATTAACAGGGTGAGCGCAGAAATCTCGCAGATCAGGAGAGATTCAGCCACAAAGAATATTACGTTCAAGCTCAAGATGAAGTTCCAGAAAAAAAGATACCAGAAACCCTTTAATGACGAAGCGCGACGGAGAACACTGGAACTCCTGAAGCTAGTCAACATTGCCGGTGCCGAGAGGGTGATTGATTCCTACCCACATGAATTAAGCGGTGGGATGCTTCAGAGGTGCATGATCGCCATGGCACTTTCATCTAATCCGAAAATGCTGATTGCTGACGAGCCAACCACTGCGTTAGATGTGACCACGCAGGCACAGATTCTGGAGCTAATTAAGAACCTGAACAAGGTCATGAACAGTTCCATCCTTTTCATAACTCACGATCTAGCGGTCATAGCAGAGATGTGCCAGAGAGTTGGCGTGATGTATGCTGGAAATCTAGTCGAAGAGGCACCGGTAGAAACGATATTCTCTGACATGAAACACCCTTACACAATGGGTCTCATGTCCTCTATTCCGAGGCCAGATAAGAAGAGGGACAGAAACCTGAAACTTGAGTCAATCCCTGGAACGGTACCAAACCTTATAACTCCACCTAGTGGCTGCAGGTTTCATCCTAGATGCAAATTCAGTATGGATATATGCTCTGAAAAGAAACCAAAACTAGTAGAATTAGGTGAAGGTCATAAAGTGGCTTGCTTCCTCTATTCTCAAGAAGTGGAGGAGAACTGATCATGGAAGTGGAAAGAAATAAAAGAAGAATAGTTTTATCTGTATTCAACCTGAAGAAGTATTTTCCGATTAGCACAGGATTCAGGACAGTAGGGAGTGTGAGGGCAGTTGATGGCGTCACGTTTACTGTCAGAGAGGGAGAGACGCTTGGGATAGTTGGAGAGACCGGCTGCGGAAAAACTACACTGGGAAGAACCATACTCAGGCTCACCGACCCTACCGATGGGGACATTTTTTTTGACATTCCGGATGAAGACATGGATAACATCATAAATCTAGAGACAAGACTCCAGGATCTTGATGAAGATAATCCAGAAAGAAAGTCTATAATGGAAGAACTTAAACCGCTTAAAGAGAAATACTCACTTTCCAACAAGAGCGGAAGAGAGCTGATTAAAATTAGAAAGACTATGCAGCCCGTTTTTCAAGATCCATTCAGTTCTCTGGATCCAAGAAAACTGGTGAAGGATATTATAGCCGAACCAATGCGCCTTCTTACGGATATGAAGGATGGGGAGATTCATAAAAAGACCATGGAGCTGCTCAGCGAAATTGGGCTTAATGAGGATCACATGTACAGGTTTCCGCATGAATTCAGCGGTGGCCAGAGACAAAGAATAGGCCTTGCCAGGGCCATATCAATTGAACCGAAGCTCCTAGTTCTTGACGAGCCAACTTCTGCGCTTGACGTTTCAGTGCAGGCACAGATTCTCAACATCCTTAAAGATATTCAGGACAGAAGAGGGATCACATACCTGTTCATCTCGCATCATCTCAGTGTCATAAGGATGATGTCAGATAGGGTAGCAGTTATGTATCTTGGGAAAATAGTTGAGCTCGCTGAAACTGACACGCTATTCACCGATATGCTCCATCCATATACAAAAGCGCTATTATCAGCCATACCTGTTCCCGATCCAAAGACTAAGGTAAAGCATATTGCACTGGAAGGAGAGATACCGAGCCCTTCTGACCCGCCAAAGGGCTGCCATTTCCATGCAAGATGCCCTGTTGCCATGGCTGATTGCGGCTGGTCACCACGAGATTTTGTTGGATCACTGCAAACCATGTTTGATAGGTTCCGTAACGAAGAAATCAAGAACCTCCCGGAACTTGGTGAAATAGTTATTGACGAGGAAGGGAACACGATAGACGTCACATTTCAGGGAACGTATCGTAACAATGATGAGTTGCTGGATATTATGAAAACGGTCATATCCAGGGAACAATCAAAGAGAAACGGCATACGTTTCAAAGCCATAAAAGAGATAACTCCCAATGCTACAATGAACGGTTTCACTATTAAACTGATAAAACCTAGGACTCCTACGCTCAAAGAAGTCCGCCCAGATCATTTCGTATCGTGCCTTCTTTATGAACCGGTAGGAGAGCAGGCGGGCACGGAGAAGGCAAATGCCGCAACAGAACAAGCCGCTTATTCGGTATAAAGAGGATGAATACAAAGAAGTCTCTGCAAAGGACCTTTCACGAAAAGAATTACTATCGTATATTTTTGGGGATTCCATCAGGGGATTCTATATACTTGGGTGCATCTTTCTTGACGGTCTTTTAGTGGGAGAAGCCTTTGACGATATCCCGGGATTCTACAGCATTAATCTGACTACTGGATACTATTTCTCAAACTTCAGTATATTCGCTGTTTATGTATTGTTAGTTAGCCTGTTTACTGACCTTATATTAATTTTCTACGAGATCAAGTTTTATAGGAAACGCTGGCCAAAGAAAGGGTTATGAGAGTGGACCTGGCCAGATATCTACAGTTCAGCCATTGCTTGCAGAGTACTTAACGCTTAATTTCGGTTTTATAAGCACTCGGAGTGACGTGAATGCCGAGCTAAATAAGAGATAGGATGATCAGCGCAAACCCATATCTGGAGAGCTGTGATGAATGCAAGCACGAATCCCATGACGGTTCATATTACCATCGGATCGTTTTCCCCAAGAATAAAGCCTGGATTTAGATTCAAGATGATCCAAGTCGAATTCCCTTTTATTAGAGAAATATCAGGAAATTGAAACTTGCGTGAACAGAGCCCCCATCCATGGCCAACATCCAACAATATTCACTTTGCTCATACTATAAAATAAGAGAGCAAAAGAGCATACAGATTATGGGGATCTGATGATAAGAGTATAACTTGAATGCAGACCTTCACTTTTGAATTCAATTGCATCGAGATGGCTTGTGATCCATTGCTTCCTGGGGCTTCTATATGGATCTCGCAATGTACAGACATGTCATAGGGGCACCTGAAAGCTGACGTAGCAGGAGCTTGACCGTAAATACCTTAAATTCCATAGGAGCGATCCGGAAAACATTACCTTGTAAAACTGACCACCGCATGCCAACTGAGGATCAATTAGTATAAACAAAAAATCAATGCTTGAA
>JAVYSB010000008.1 GCA_038729425.1 Thermoplasmataceae archaeon
CACAAACAGCGAAAGTGCAAGTTCATAGCTACCAGAAGCTATATTTATGGGAGGAGCCTTGAGAGGAAAAGCAAGAGTACTGCCATTCAGCAGCATGAGAAAAGGCACACTAACTGTATTGGTCGTTGAGCTTATGCCTCCGTAGACGGTTCCACCTGAAGACTTGTGGTTGGCAGTAGGCAGCTGATACAGTGTTGCCTCAAGAGCGAAAGTCGGGCCGAAACTGATCAACAGGGTCTGGTTATGTGTTATATTACCGGATGTGGGAATTCCAGAATACTCTGGCACCTGCCAGACTGGGTAGGTGTATACTTCAATACTGGAAGTGAGAACCCCTGAAGAAATGTTGTCGATTAAGAATTTCTCGGAAGTTATATTCCCGGTGTAATTAGTCATGAACGGAAAGCTGGTTGTTGTTTCAGAAGTGTTATTGATTATTGTCACCCAGTGTGGGGCAAGTGCCGCGTAAGAAATTGACGATCCAGTCACCATGGCGGAAATGGCAAGGACAATCAATAGCTTTGAAAATCTATTCATGTTGATACTCGGATAATTAAGGTGTTGAGTGCCATCCTACTATCATTGCACGTAGTTGATAGCATACCCGACTCCCTCATTACTACCCCCAGCAAGTGCTTGAAGTTCAAATGTACCCACCCCGAGATTTGGGAATGTATAAGTAAAACCGTAGTAGCGGTATGAAAACGTCCACCAGTCCAAGACCCCTCCTGTAGTGCCGCTACGTACTCTAGAAAGAACTTCTGTGGAGCCACTTATGACAGCTGTAATTGAGAATCCAAACTGATCCATTGTTTGTCCGTAAGTGCTAAAAGTGGCGCAAGCTCCTCCTACAGTCATGCTTGGAGGTGTATCCCTCCATGTATTTGGGTTGAATCCGTTGTTGAAAGTGATGGAGTTATAGTTCACCCTGTTGTATGGATAGCTAACTTGAGTGGGTTTGCCAATATCTGAGGTTGCGCCGAGTGAATGAATAATATATATAGGGGCGTAATCGGTAGATGTTATTTCTGCAATCTGCCAGACCGTACATCCTTGGCTTACTCCCCCGACCACGGTGAAATCCAATTGTGTGTCATAAATAGTCCATGTGTCAAGTTGAAAGAGTCCCTTTGCGTCTCTGTTAATAGCACTAATTTGCCAGTTGCTCGTCGAAGAAGTACTAAAGCTAAACCTCCCAATCGAATATTGAGTTTGATAAGTTTTACCACTAACGCTAGAGGCACTTTCGCCATGCGGAGAATTAAGCAGGATAACTGGTGTCCACAACTGTCCACTCCAGATCGCACTCCCCAATCCACTGTAATAGTGTCGGTATGGTTCCATTGGTTTTGCATCAGGTAAAGCAGCATATAACGTAGCACCAGACAGGCTCGGAATAGGAGTTTCCGGCCCAGCGTTATTATTATAATTTAGTGGCCTACGCCGAAAGAAACACCAGACACTGCTATGTTGAAAGATAAGACTGCTAAAAGGCTTAAAATTATTACTATTTTTTTGAATACGACACATATGTGTAAAAATCTTAAATATATTTAGTCTTTTAGTTTAACTTAAGTATGAATTCAATACCGACAACAGACCGTTATATGAGGTATTTAAAGGGCTTAACCTGAAAGAAGGATAATAGACTGACTTGTATCCATTTAATTAATTAAATGAGTCCGTACCTATCTTTCAAAACAGGATCTGCTTATATTTCTAAATGGGCCCGACCGGATTCGAACCGGTGACCTCCTCCGTGTCAGGGAGACATCATACCGCTAGACTACGAGCCCCGTATGGTCTGTATTTTAGGCTTTTATATATTTCTTTTCGCGGACCGATCCAGAAAGTATAATAATTGAGTAACCGCATACAGATATCGGGTATGCCATACGTCGGAATCATGGAGGACAGCATAGATGAGAAGAAACTCCTTAAACTTCTTTCTGGTAGAGAGATCGGGGCAGTGGTCACTTTTTCTGGGGTCGTAAGGGAAACGGAGGACGGGAGGAAGCTTAAATCTCTCTATTATGAGACACAGGAATCAATGGCAACAAAGTTGCTTAACGAACTCGTGAATGAATCTATCAGCAAATTTGATCTTATTGATGCCCTAGCGGTCCACAGGAAAGGAGACGTGAAAGTTGGTGAAGTTTCCGTGTTTGTGGCGACCTGTTCGAGACACAGGCTCGGTGCCTTCAGGGGCTGTGAATTCATTATTGACGGTATAAAACTCGATGCCCCAATCTGGAAGAGAGATATATTCATCGACGGGGAGCGTTGGAGATCTGAGAAATTAGAAAAGTAACCGCTTCGCTGAACTGGGCCTAGGTTCCACTCAAGTGTGATATACATTGATGTGCAGAGTCAATTATGCCCTTCACTGAGAAACATAAAGTTTTGATATAAGTATGGCATGGCAAGTAAGATGCTTTTCGACGATTTTGGGAGACCGGTTAAGAGCATGAGAATACAGGTCAACACAACCTGCAATTTCAGGTGCTTTTTCTGCCACATGGAAGGGACTCCTGTTAATTCAGCCGAGATGTCCGCCGCAGAGATTGAAAGGGTCGTCGAAATAGCTGCTAAGCACGGAGTTAATAAGATTAAGTTCACCGGGGGGGAACCTCTCCTGCGTCGTGACATCACCGAAATAATTGCTAGGGTGAGGAAACACGTCAATGGTGACATTTCACTTACGACAAATGGAGTTCTGCTTGTTAACAAGGCCAGGGCACTGAAAGAATCAGGGCTTGACAGAGTGAATATTTCCATGCATTCCATTGACCGTGAGGGATTTCAGTTCATTACGGGTACGGACTCACTTGATCAGGTCAAGGCTGGCATATCTGCTGCTGTAGCGGAGGGACTCACTCCTGTTAAAATTAACTTCGTTGTGCTCAAGGGCGTGAACGTCCACCTAATAGGGCGGATGATAGATTTTGCGACTGAGACCAATACTATACTTCAGTTGATAGAGTACGAAACCACAAAAGAAATGGCTACCTCTGACGAGTTCCTGAAATATCATTACAGCCTGGAACCCATTGAGAGGGCAATTGCCTCACGCTCCATTGACAAGACCAGAAATGACCTGCATAACAGAGAACGTTATACCTTACTTAACCGAGGTGTGAAGACATCTATTGAGTTCGTAAAGCCTATGAATAATAGTGACTTCTGCAGCAACTGCACGCGCATTAGGCTAACGTCGACTGGACAGCTAAAGCCGTGCCTTATGAGAAATGATAATCTTACAGATATCCTGCACGAGGTAAGGACAGGAAACAGGGAAATAAATCTCGATACCATTTTCATATCGGCTGTCAAAAAGCGTGAACCATACTGGAGGGGAGAGGATGCTGTTGAAAGTGAAATACTTCGCGAGATTCAGTGAACTTACAGGTAAGAAAGAAGAGGTCCTTGAAATGGACGATTTCACCAGCGTTATTGACCTTAAGCACAGGATAATGACTGAATATCCCTTGCTGAAGCGTTACGAATCTAACATGATCCTTGCAAGAAACGAGAAATTTACGGCGGACAACGAAAAACTGAACTCAGGAGATAGCATTTATCTGTTTCCTCCCGTTAGTGGCGGATAGTTCTGAATGTCAGCAAATTCAAAGCAGTTATCTTATATTTCATTTGAAGAGGCCATTTCGCGAGTATACTCTGAGAAGTGGAATCAGCTAACTTCATCCTACCAGAGCGTAAAATCAGCGATGGGCCTCATAGCCAGCGAAGATGTGTCATGCGGAGGTTTTGTTCCGGAATTCAACAGAAGTGCAATGGACGGTTACGCAGTACTATCCGCTGTAACCGTGTCGGCTTCAGAAAGAAATCCCGTCAGGATCGGCTCGCCTTCGCGAAATCCGCAAAGAGGAGAATCTTTCCCTGTAAATACCGGGGACCTTATTCCAGATGCTTTCGACAGTGTGATAATGCTTGAGGACACCCTCGTTACGGATGATGCAATATATGCCTTGAAACCTCTCAGACCATCAGAGAATATATCATCCAAGGGAGAGGATCTAAAGCCTTACTCAGTAATCCTGAGGAAGGGGGATATCATTCAACCTGAAAATATCGCAGCTTCTCTTGCATGTCGCAAGGCCGATATTTGCGCTTACAGAAAACTTATCATTGCTATCCTTTCTACTGGTGACGAGATTGTCTCCGGAAGAGTTCCGAACTACACTCAGCCACTACTCTGCGGAAAATATTCAATGCCCTTTACCGAAGTCATTGACCTTGGCGTAGTTGGAGATTCAGGAGATCTTATCAGAGATAGAGTGGTGTCTTCATTAAGGAATTGCGACATAATGGTAATAACTGGCGGAAGTGGACCAAGCGCAATAGACCTTGTGCCCAAAGTTCTAGATATCATTGGAAAAAGGCTTTTCCGAGGGGTCAAGATAAGACCTGGAAAGACCATTTCTGCTTACAATGTAGACGGGAAGCTTGTCCTGTCAACTTCCGGTCTGCCGGTAGCTTCCCTAGTGTCAACCGAGCCGTTTGTATGGGCATACATAGATAGGCTCACGGGGTTCAGGCGAAAACGTGTGATTGTAAAAGCTACTATGGACGGTAAGGTGGTTGCAAGCCCTGGAATGAGAACGTACCTCAGGGTTACCTTGGAAAACCACGATGGCAAATTCATCTGTAGGCCGCTTGAGATCTCCGGATCCGGCATTCTTTCAACTATTTTGGATTCCTCGGGAACTATTGTGGTGAATGAGGACAGTGAGGGAATCAATATTGGGCAGACAGTAGAGGTCGAACTCGATAGGGTGGGATGATGGGAAAGATCTTCAGAGACTTGGTTTCGTTTCAAAAGGCAAAATCTCTGACTGCGGAAAATGTCAGACCAGTGACCGATTTCGAATCTGTAAATGTGTGGGAGAGTGTTGGAAGGGTCGTCACAGAGAACATCTACTCCGGCGTTCCCCTTCCGCCTTTTTCGAGATCTGAAGTAGACGGATATGCCGTCTTATCGGATGATCTTTCCGAGGCGGGAGCTGACAGGCATGTAAGCCTCATTGTGAAAAAAAATGCGGAAATTGGCAAACCTCCTGTGAAACATCCAGGACATGGGTACTGTGTTCCAATTGCCACAGGTGCCGTCATGCCGATCAACTGCGACGCAGTGACCATGGTTGAAGACGCTGTCATTTATGGTCAGACTGCGGAATTCAGCAAGAGCGTAACCAAATGGGAAAATGTTGCCCATGCAGGCGAAGATATGCCAGGAGGAACGCTCATCATCAGGAAAAACGCAGTGGTTACTCCAGTCACAGTGGCAGTGCTAGCGGCAAGCGGAATTAACATTATTTCAGTATATCGGAAGACAAGAATAGGCGTAGTTTCCTCAGGCGACGAACTCCTAACGCCTGGAGACCCTCTCGTGGAGGGGAAGTTGTATGAGTCGAACAGCACATATGTCGCATCGGAGCTATCCAGGTTCAGCAGCATTTCGGTAAGGAAATACCCATTGATGCGTGATGATATGGATGCCATCAGGAAAACTCTTGAAGCTATGATCAAGGAGAACGATGCCGTGATTGTAAGCGGCGGAACGTCTGCAGGTGAAGGGGATTATGTATACAGGACTCTGGAGGGCATGCAGCCAGGAATCATTTACCACGGTGTTGCTGTCAAGCCTGGAACTCCAACGGTCTTCGCCGTTTCCGATTCGAAGCCTGTCTTTGGGCTACCTGGTTTTCCGGTCTCTTCAATGATGGTGTTCAGAGCTCTGTTCATGCCGGCAATTATGAAAATAGCCAGGTTAACATATCATGAAACCATTATCAGGGCCGCCATTGGCTTGAAGACGCTAATAAGATTTGGGTATACAAACTTGATGATCCTGAGACTTGTTGAGAGGAATGGAAAGGTGATTGCTCTTCCAGTTAATGGCGCCTCAGGGTCAGTGACAAGACTCCTCGATGCTGAAGGCTATTCTGTTATTCTGGGGGACAGAAAATTTCTTGAAGCCGGTGAAGAAATTGAAGTGCATTTGATCAGGGAAAACCTCTCCAGAACTTTCTTTTTGGGTCCCACGGATAGTGTTACTGCCACATTCCTATCAACCCTGGATGACCTGCCGGCAATCATCAGGGTATCAGATGACGCCGTTCTGACAATGGTTTCTCAGGTATCACCGGACTTTGCCGTGATCTCTGCACTGGATGGAAACGATTTCCCATCAGTGGATGGCTATTCCAGTGTGTTTCATTACCAGGTTTCCTATGGATTCTATGTGCAGGGGAATCCTGGTGATCTCAGATGTCTTATGGAAACCATAAAGGAGGGCAAAGCGACCCTTGTGACCGCCTCATTAACGGATTCTTTTGCAATGGCCTTGAAACGGGATATTCAGGCACGGTTTGGTGAAGGGGAATACATGAAATGCAAAGCAAGTTTGCTCCCAACTCCGGAAGCATGCGTGCAATCAGTAATCAACGGGGAATATACCCTATATATCGGACCGGAAATGCCCGTTTACGATGAAAATATCAAATTTATTAAAATCGGCAGGATACACAAATCCTTGATCGTGTCGCAAAATATCATTGGTTCAGACGATGTAAAGAGATCAGTTGAAAAGTTGAAGGAAGTGATTGGTAGAAGTGCCTCCTCTTGAATTTGACCGGTACCTTGGTTCCCTGTCACTCCAGCAGATTTCCATAGCGGGGCAGAAGAAGATCTCCTCAAAGAAAGTTGCAATTGTTGGAGTAGGCGGGACCGGAGGGGTTGCTGCAGAATTGCTGGCAAGATCCGGTGTTGCGGAGATACTCATAATCGACGACGATTCTGTATCGCTGACCAATCTCCAGAGACAGGTGGAATATGCTGAACCGGACTTAGGGAAAAAGAAGGCTGAGATCCTGAAATCAAGGCTTGAAAGGATAAATAGAAATGTTGTAATCACCGCAAAGACTGAAAGGTTGACAATAGAGAATTCCACTATTATTGGAAAACCCGATCTGATATTTGACGGAACGGACAACTATTCCGCAAGGAATGCCATAAACAGATACGCGGTTCGCAATAAAATACCATGGATTATGACCGCCGCCAGCGAGACCTTCGGAACCATAAAGGCTGTCTTACCACATATCACTTCCTGCACGGCATGCCTTGGGTATCCTGAGACCGGAAACGAGGGAGTCGGATGTGCACAAATCGGGATCCTGCCTTCTACACCCGCTGTTATTGGATCTCTGGCTATATCAATTTCCCTCAGGATCCTTATGGAAGAAGCCGTTGAAGGTGATGTGATTTATATTGATACTTGGAACTACGGCATTGAGAGGATAAAAACCGTTATAAATCCGGCTTGCAAGGTGTGTGGGATCGCATGATAGCTGTTATTTTTGTAAAGAAAAGCGAGAGGTTCCCGGGCAAACACAGTATCAAGATCAATGGTACAGGGATGACTGAGGGAATCGAGAGGAAAGTCAGCACATCTGGAATGTTTGAAAGAACCCTGATCCTATCCAAGGATCCTGATCTCCAGGTTAAACACGGGAAAATAGTAAAAGATCCAAGTGATGGTACAATCCTTGATTCCGTGAACTATGCAGTTGGTAAATTCGGTGACATTTTTGCATTTGGCGGAGATATGCCATTCCTCTGCATCGATTTCATCTCTTCAATGATCTCACAGTTCAATGGCAGGACGCTGTGCCCAATTTCACCCAGCGGAATAAGGCAGACATTGCACTGCATATATGCTGGAAATGATTCAAGATTACTTGAGGAATACATTACAGGAGGAGGAAGGACACTTCACCAATTTGTGGAGAGATTCGGCGTAAGTATACAATACCCTGCGGAAAGGGAAAGATGCTTTGAAAACGTAAATTATCTCACAGATATCGAGAGGTTGAGGTTACAGTAGAGCGTGAACAAGTGGCAAATTCTAACTTCTTCTGGGCTGCCTCATCGCTTCATGATAAGCGTGATCCACTATATCATTGATCAGGTCAAAACCTACCTTCTGGGCATCTTCAGAACCAGGCAGTGAGAAAACAATCTTGCCTTTTCCCGCAAACATTGAGGCGTCTGAGAGAATGGCATGGATCTCCTGAAGGGAACTTCTGGATCTGAAGGTTTCTCCGAACCCACGAATTTCTCTCTCCATAATTCTCCTTAACGTTGCGGAAGTCAAGTCTCTCATTCCAAGACCGGTCCCTCCGATGAAGATAATCACGTTGGCGTCGCTCTGCTCAACTAAATTGCTTATTTTTTCTGGGTCGTTGGAAACGATTATCCTGGAAAACCTCCTGTTCGAGTCACTCATCAGTTTACTCATTATGTTTCCAGACTCGTCGTTCCTTTCTGTCCGCGTGTCTGAAACTGTCACAACCAAGAAATTCAGGTCGTATTTATCATCAGTCCTGTGATGCATCGATCTTCCTCTTAAATTTGTTTTCTACCCGCACTCTCTCTATCTCAGTTTCCGGGTATTGACCAGAGTCATCCTTCTCCAGGTATTTCACCATGTCCCATATGGTTATCAGAGCAGCCTGCACACAGGAAATGGCCTCCATTTCCACCCCAGTCTTATAGAGCGCCTTCACCGTGCAGATCACTTTTATGCTGTTCTGCTCCGTGTCAAAGTCCAGATTCACAGACGAAATGGGAATCTGATGACAGTATGGTACGATATCCCATGTCCTCTTTGCTGCCTGCATTCCTGCTATCCTAGAGGTCTCAAGTACGTTTCCCTTCTTGTTATCTCCGTGTCTGATTGAATCTATGGTAGAGTTCTTGAGCCTGATCATGCCGGAAGCAGTGGCAGTGCGTTCAACCACGTCCTTCGACGAAATGTCTATCATTGAATATCGAATGGTGATAGAAATAAATAAATTATGGGACTTTGGATCTAGTACAGCACACAGATCATTTTTTAGCCACCATGAGATTCGCGTAGGTGAAAGACATACTCCTCTTGCACGGTGGTGTTGGCTCTGATTCAAGCATAAACCCAATTTTGAACGGATATGCCAGGCATGCATTCCTCAAGGAACCCTTGGACTCAGTTGTGAAGGCGGTTGTGCTTATGGAAGATGATGAAACGTTTAACGCTGGAACAGGTTCTGTAATGCGGCTGGATGGTACCATTCAAATGGATGCCTGTGTGATGGTACCGGGTCACGTGGGTTCGGTGATGGGCATTGAAAGGGTGAAAAACCCAGTGTTAGTTGCGAGAGATGTGATGGAGAAATCACCGCACGTGATATTTGCTGGGGATGGTGCGACCGCTTTTGCAAGGATCATGGGCCATGGGGACTATGATCCTTCGACGGAGAAGTCAAGAAAAAGGCTTGAAAAAGTGAAACTCGACCTTGAGTCAAATCAGGATCCGGGGGCAAGAGAGAAGATGTTCCTTCTGTCTATGGAAAAAACCGGCCATGATACAGTGGGTGCGGTTGCAAGGATAGGGGACAGGTTTGCTTCTGCAGTCTCAACGGGTGGGGCCTCACCCATGATGCGGGGGAGAGTGGGCGATTCACCGGTTCCCGGATCAGGTATATTCACAGGCGAAGAAGGATCCGTTGTTGCCACTGGAATCGGGGAAGAGATCATAAAGAGGTCTCTATGCTTCAGGATATATTCCAGAATTGGCGAGAAACCACTAAAACAAATACTGGATGAGGAAGTGGCATACTTCGGCGATGTTGCTGTTGGTGTTATCGCTGTTTCCAGAAACGAAGTGGCATATTCCGCTAACAAGGATATGGCAACAGGGTACATCGAAGCGTGAATATACATATCATGGCTGTTTTCCGGAGCCACATATTGCACACTGGTTTCGTATATCATAGCAATGACGGTGCTATTGGTTATAAGCGATGTTCTGTTACCTGAACATTCCGCGGTTAGATTGAACAGAGATGGTACGCGATTTGATGAACGGTCAGAACAGGAACAGATATGATCTCTCATTATTGCTGATTTCAAGATCTACTAGGAGTTTTGCAGCTGGATTTCTGGCAGTGATAATCGGCCTTTATTACACCGAGGGATTACACCTTTCACTCACTGAGGTAGGAATCCTGTTTGCAGCAGGCGGCCTGGGCACGCCCTTGCTCACACTGATTTTCGGACGGTTGGCAGATATTCACGGAAGGAAGAAACTGCTTCTGGCGTCATTGATCCTGCTGCCTCTATCAATCGTCATTCTTCTGGTTACAACTAATTATGCCTTTCTCATAGTTTCGTCCGCACTAGGAGGTTTTGGAATTGCCGGGGGACTTGTGGGTGGCGGTGTAGGCGGTTCAGTAGCTCCAATGCAGTCTGCTTTGCTGGCGGAGAAGACAGATGCGGAAAACAGAACCACCTTATTCTCCATATTCACAATGATTTCCAGTTTTGCAGGGTCTGCCGGAGCACTCATGTCTAACATAGAGGATTACAGGCTTTTATTCCTTATCGCCCTGGTGATCACCGCCATTTCAGTTGTATCCATTATTCCCCTGAAGGAGAATTTCAAAAGGAAGAGAATTAATCCAGAGAAGGGAATACAGAAGAAGGGCAATGCCAGCCCCAATAGGAACATTATCGCTAAATTCGCCGTTACTGGAACAATGAATGGAGCTGCGCAGGGGCTGATCACCCCATTTTTATCCATAATACTGGCAGAAACATTTCTTATGCCAAATGGAGAGATAGGGGACCTTTTCGCAGTTGGAGGATTTTTAACGGCATTAGTGATGATCTTCACCCCTATCCTGACAAAACGGATGGGATTCGTGCCAATGATAATCAGCACCCGATCCGTGTCCACAGTTTTTCTTCTGGCATTCCCATTCGCGTCCAGCGCACTAATGGCGTCTTTCTTCTATGTGATATTCACTTCCGTCCGCGCTCTGTCCCTGCCCTCGCAGCAGGCGCTGATGATGACCATGGTAACAGAAGAAACGAGAGCTTCCGCCACCGGCATCAACCAATCAGCAAGACTTTTTCCTTCAGCCGCCGCATCTGCAAGTTCTGGAGCGATTCAGGACTATATTTCCGTGGTGATACCATTCGAGATTTCTTTCGTTCTCAACATTGCCAACCTCCTGATGTATTACAAGTTTTTCTGGAATGAACCAGCTGCGAGGGCGGGATATCAGGAAATAAAGGTGGAACTTTCCTAATAGTCTTCATGGTTCACATAAAATCTATCCCGCTCTATTGCCCGTCTTTTTTCGGATTTCGCAATAAAATTTCTCTGAATGCATTTTCTGAAGATTTATATCTAACAGTACTATGATACGTAGATGGAATTCGAGAAGATACGTACAATGCATTTCCCTAGAGACATATTTGTAGGGCACAATGCCATTGTAAATATCACCGACGTGGTCAAGCGTAATCTGCGTTCTGGATCCATCGCCATCGTTACTGGTAACAACACTTATGAACTTGCAGGAAAGAGATCAGAAGAGATGCTCAAGGATGCTGGTTTTGAAGTTTTTTCCCTGATCACCGGCGAAGCAAACGTCAAGAATCTAGAAAGTGTCAATTCATTCGTGAAAGAGACTAAGGCCGGCCTGGTCGTCGGTGTTGGCGGCGGAACCAAAATAGATCTGGCCAAGAAGTCTGCATTCGATTTTGGTCTACCCCTTGTGAGCGTCCCCACATCAGCGAGTCATGACGGCATTGCATCTCCTAGAGCTTCCATCAAAGGAAACGGTTCAGTCGCTTCCGTGGAGGCCGTTATGCCGGTTGCTATAATAGCTGATACATCCGTAATGGTAAAAGCACCGTTTAGGTTTCTTTCGGGTGGAGCTGCTGATGTAATATCAAACATCACTGCCCTTCTCGATTGGCAGCTCGCAAACAGGCTCAAGGGTGAAGAATACAGCTCAAGCGCCGCTGCTATCTCGGAATATGCCTCAAGAGAATTGATTGAAAAGGCACATATGATCCTTCCAGGAGTGGAAGAATCCGTCTGGCTTGTTACGAAACAGATACTGGCATCTGGAACAGCCATGGCCATTGCCTCGTCTTCCAGACCTGCCAGTGGAAGTGAACATATGTTTGCGCATGCCTTGGAGCTATACGGCCCTGGCAATTCAATTCATGGCGAACAGGTAGCCATGGGATCGGTAGTTTCCATGTACCTTCATGGAGGGGAGTGGAAGAAACTGATCAGGACTTACGAGAAAATAGGTATAAGCATAAGTGCAAAAAGTTATGGAATATCAAGATCAACAACGATAAAGTCTCTCATGGGCGCGCACAGCATCCGCAAGGAGAGATACACCATATTGGGAGAAAGTGACCTTAGCTATGATGCTGCAGAAAGAACCCTTGAGGTCACAGGGGTAATTTAAAAAGGTGAATAATACGGCAAAAATATCATTGATTGGAGTGGATCTGGCAAAGGAAGGTCTGGAATTTACGTTTGTTACGCCGCTCGTTGGATGTGCGGAATGCAGGATTAAGAACGTGTGTTTCAACCTAGAGCCAGGAAGAAAGTACAGGATAACCAAGGTGAGGGACAAGATCAACCCTTGCTTTGTATTCGACGGTGACAAAGTCGCAACGGTTGAGGTGGAGGATGTCCAGAATTATGCTAACATACAGCACGGTAAGAAGCTGCAGGAAGGATCTACCGTTACATTGAATTCACTGGGTTGTGACAATTATGCCTGCCCAAATATAGAGACATGCAACCTTATCCACACGAGGGAAGGCACTAAAGCTGTGGTAGACAAGATAGAGGGCAAGGTTGACTGCCCGAAAGGCTATGACCTCAGAAAGGTAGCTGTTACCCTTCACTGAACCCTGAAATGAAGAGAATAAAGATAGGCCTTGTTGGAAAGCCGAACGTCGGCAAATCCACGATTTTCTCCGCCATAACTAAAACGCATGCTGAGATAGGCAATTACCCATTCACAACGGTCAAGCCAAATCTTGGGGTAACATTCATAGATCATGCCTGCCCGGAAAAAGATCTGGGCCATCCGTGCAACCCTCGCGAGGGGACCTGCAGAAACGGCATCCGCATGATTCCGGTTGAAATCATTGACGTACCCGGCCTCATACCTGGAGCCAGTGAAGGAAAAGGAATGGGAAACGAGTTCCTTGATAATATCAGGGATGTCGATGCAATAATTCATGTTTATGATGCATCCGGAAAAACAACTGCGGATGGGAATCCCTCGGAGACTTTTGTTGATCCTGCCGAGGAACTGAAATTCATAAGGGAAGAACTCGTGAACTGGGTAGCGTCCAGGCTTGGTAGGGACTGGGAGAAATTCTCCAGAAAGGCTGACAGCACTGGAGAAAGAATTGAAACAAAGCTGATGCCCAAGGTTGGAACGTTTGGCCTCAGAGAGCAGGATATAGAGACGATACTCCTCAAGGAAGCGTTTCCTGCAAAGCTGTCTATATGGACTAGTGATGACTTCATGGACTTTGCCTCGGCGATATTCAAATATGTAAAGCCATTGATTCATGTAGGGAACAAGTCTGATGAACTCAACAACCAGGAAATGTCAAGACTGGCTAACATAACAGACAACAATTTTATGGTATCGGGCATATACGAATTGGCACTTGCCAGAGCATCTGGGGCTGGATTGATAAGATCCACTGAAGTACCCGTTGAGATAAGCCTGGGTCTCAAGGATGCGCAGAAAGATGCACTAGCCAGGATAAATGCCTTTTTCCAAGGTGGCATCCCTGTTAGAATAGGGAAAGTGATTTCTGATATTGTCTATAGGCTTCTCCATTACATAGTCGTGTTTCCTGTCTATGACGAGGGGAAATGGTGCGACAAGGATGGAAATGTTCTTCCTGATGCATTTCTAGTTCACGCGGGAAATACCGCATTAGACCTTGCGTTCAATATTCATACAGAAATAGGTGAAGGATTCATCAGAGCAATCAATGGGCGGACCAAGATGGTTGTTGGGAAGGAGTATGAACTTAAGGATGGCGATGTCATAAAGATCGTGACCCACCGAACATAGGTTTTATGGACTCCTTCCAACATGGTCAACTGGCGCAGAGAATAGATTATATATCTACTCCTTATTCGGAGGTTACTCTAAATTTAAGCACACTATTAAGGTGGTACATTGGCGAATGGAGAAAATGCAGGTTCAAAACTTGTTTCTGAGAGGAACAAGTACAAATGGTCCGACAGGGACTACAAGAGAAGAGTACTTCAGCTCAAGAAGAAGAGCGACCCCCTGGAGGGAGCTCCCTCGGCTAAGGGAATAGTTATAGAGAAAGTTGGGATTGAGGCAAAACAGCCAAACTCGGCCATACGGAAATGTGTCAAACTTCAATTGATAAAGAATGGCAGACAGATCACCGCTTTCGCACCCGGTGATGGCGCAATCAACTACATAGATGAACACGACGAGGTAGTGGTTGAGGGCATAAGAGGGCGAATGGGAAGAAGCAAGGGAGATATCCCCGGAGTGAGATACAAGGTTGTAAAGGTTAATGGCATATCACTCCACGAGCTTGTAAAAGGAAGAAAGGAGAAGACGGTGAGATAATGGAGATAAAGTTACTTGGACAATATGATGTTAACGAGATACAGATACACGATCAGGGACTTTCGAAATACATAAACCTCACCTCAAACCTGAATCTCCACACTGGAGGGAGGTTTTCAAACTATTTCGCCGGAAAGAGAAATGTGAACACCGTCGAAAGGCTCCTGAACAAACTTATGAGGACCGAGAAGTGGACAGGAAAGAAATACAGTGCGTATCGCGTCCTTTCCGAAGCGTTTGCCAAGATAGCGGCAAAGACAAAGCAGAACCCGGTTCAGATACTCATAAACGCCATTGAGAATTCTGCTCCCAGGGAAGAAGTCACGAGACTGAAGTATGGTGGAATCGCCGTTCCGAAAGCCGTCGATGTATCCCCATCTAGAAGAGTTGATGTTGCGCTCAGGAACATAGCAAGTGGCGCTACTAATGCTTCCTTCAAGCACAAGAAGAGCATCGAGGACTGCCTCGCAGACGAGATCATGCTTGCAGCTAACAATGACGCGAACTCTTTCTCGGTGAGCAAGAAGGAAGAGATTGAGAGAGTGGCGGCATCCGCGAGATAATCAATACTGGTTCGGATAACTATCATTCCGAACACATGTTCAATATTTTTATAATACATTCCCTCCATACTTGTGGTTGGCTACAATTTTGCCTAGAAACAATTTGCTCATGGGAGTTCAATCGGATCGTGGCCGCCTGCATGGGACAAACCCCATTCATTGCTGAGATGGATCATGCTGTGTTTTAAAATTGCCGTAAATAACATTATCTTTGCTTACGTATTCATCCGCTATGGACAGAAAGGATCTTCTGACTGAGCCTGTCAGGGACATGCACCTTTCAGGTAACTCCACTCTTAACGACCTGATGGGGCAATTTAGAGAATCTGGAGGTTTTTCCTCTGCCAAGATCTATACCGCGTATGAAATTCTGAAAAAAATGTTCACCGAGGAGAACACGACATTTCTTTCGTTCCCAGCAGACATAATTTCAACAGGCACAAGGGGAGTAATTAACGAACTGGTTAAAAGGAAACTAGTTGACGTAATTATAACCACGAACGGGACACTTGATCATGATGTTGCAAGAACCTACGGGAAATACTACTCCGGTACATTTGAATTCAGCGATCGGAAACTTGCTGACCTCGGAATAAATAGACTTGGGAATGTTTTTGTTCCGGACGAGAGCTATGGAGAATTGATTGAGGAAAAGATACAGGGGATGCTCACTGATCTGTATGAAGAGAAGAAAGAGTGGAGTGGCTCAGAACTGGTGAGGCGCATCGGTTCAAGGATCAATGACGACTCTTCCATCCTTTATAATGCAGCAAAGAACAACATACCAATATTCGTGCCAGGAATGACCGACGGTTCGGTTGGATCGCAATTCTGGTCATTTTATGAAACGCACAGGGACTTCAAGATAAACCTGCTTGAAGATGAACACCTGCTTTCTGACATAGTGTTTGACGCTAAAAAGACAGGCGCGCTCATGATGGGCGGGGGGATATCAAAGCACCATACGATATGGTGGAACCAGTTCCGAGGAGGCTTGGATTCAGCTGTTTATATCACAACAGCGCAGGAATATGATGGTTCACTCTCTGGCGCAAAGCTCGAAGAAGCCATTTCCTGGAGAAAAATAAGAGAAGATGCGGAATTCGTAAATGTATACGGAGACGTTACTATAATATTGCCTGTCCTTATCGGTTCACTGCTTGATTGATCTCTCAGATATATTTCAGCCATTCCATTACAGGGTCATCTTCGCCCTCCAGATCAGTGGTAGTTTCGCCGAAACTGCTCCTGGTCTTGAAGGATGTGAAATAAATTCTACCATTATCTTCAAACCCGTACATGATGTGTTCCACTGGTTCACCGTCCGGAAGGTGTGCCATGGCTTCCGGGAATTCCGGAGTAAAGTGCAGCTCAATTTTTTTCCCATCCCTGAAAAGAGTGTATGAATTGTTCCCTTTCACATAATTCTCTAGTCTTTTCCTTTCGATAGACGGCCACATTCAGGCTGATATTCTGGCTATGTATTTTACCTTATTATTACTAGTTGGACTAATCCATGGGAAATCTGGTAAAGGACAAAAACAGCTGGAAAATTATAATTATTCCATGGAGGATATGCTTATCTATGACCTATAAAGAGGGCACAGCGGATCTAGATACCGGCTTGAAGGTATTTTACAGGATGTGGTTCCCAGAGAAGAGCAGAGGTACAATCATTGGTGTACATGGTTTTGTGGAGCACACCGGAAGGTACCTGGAGTTTGGAAAGTATCTGGAAAACAATGGATATACCCTTGCGATGTACGATCTAAGGGGTCATGGAAGGACCGCCAGTGCTGATGAATTCGGTTATGTTAAAAACTTCGAGTTCATGGTGAAAGACACTGAAGCTTTCTCTTCATACATAAAGGACGATATGGGTTCTGAATCTATATTTATGCTCGGGCACAGCATGGGTGGACTCATTGTCTTCCATGTTCTAGCAAGGTCAAAAGTACCGGTGCGCGGCGCAGTAACTTCCGGAGCTTCACTCAGAGTGGTCTCGAATGGAACCCAGAGAGCCATACTTTCCATAATGAACGCCGTCTCACCCAGAAAGAGAGTGAAACTGCCAATCCGGGCCGAATACTTGAGCCATGATCCCGCCGTAGAGCGGAATTACCTTAATGACCCGCTGGTCTGCAAAAATCCTTCTGTATCCATGATTTACCAGCTTTACCAGGGGTCCAGAGACATCTGGAAAAATCTTGGGAAAGTATCGTCCCCGATACTCATGCTACAGGGTTCGGGCGATAAGATCGTTCCTCCTGCAGTCACTCCAGAGGCTTATGGTTTCATCTCTTCCACGGACAAAACCAAAAAGATGTATGATGGATTCTACCATGAGATTCTAAACGAGAAGGGAAAGGGAGCTGTCTATTCAGACATATTGTCTTGGTTCTCAGCGCACTAATATACTAAAACAGAGACCAAGATATGCCCAGCCTTCCCATCTGATTATCGCTTCGTTCCCAGGTGATTATAGAGCATATTACATCCAGTGCTGCATATGATATATCTTGCCGTGCAGGATGCCCTATCGCTACCATTGATTCAAGCTGGAGCTTTAAAGTGTGCCATATAGTCAATTCAGGATGAAAAAAGTGGATTAACACCCACAGATTCTGGTTCATGATTTAGAGGCAAAACCTGACCTTACGCATTCCACATCCGCCCCAGCGAACTTTTCTGGAACGTATTTCT
The DNA here is from genome assembly GCA_038729425.1 of Thermoplasmataceae archaeon. NCBI lineage: Archaea > Methanobacteriati > Thermoplasmatota > Thermoplasmata > Thermoplasmatales > Thermoplasmataceae > Thermoplasmataceae archaeon. The sequence goes on from JAVYSB010000008.1 coordinate 17,786, forward strand.
TTACCGTTTCCTCAAGCGCTTCCATCGGAACAAAGCCGGTTATTCGGGAAAATGCCCCCAGCAGGACCATATTCGAAATTTTTGGACTTGAAATTCTCTCCGCCTTTGCTGATGCATCCACAACATGAACGTTCTTCAGGTCTTCCGGTACCTTCTTTACAACCGTGGAATCGATGATCACGTAGCTACTCTTTCTGGCAAGTCCTATTGAGGCTTCCAGTGCCCTCTGATCCATGAAGATCATAACGTCCGGGAAAGTTATCACTAGGTCATAAATAGCTGAATCGTCAATGATCACGTCCGCAGTAGAAATCCCAGATCGCACGGCTGCAGTATAGGATCTGGTCATAACCACATTTTTTTTCAATACCTCAGAAAAAGAATGCGCCAAGATGGTTCCAGCGAGCATAACTCCCTGCCCCGCCCAGCCCCCAATTCTTATTTGAATCACTCTCTCACCTTTTCAATGATCTTCTCAAGTTCAGCAGTCAGCTCAGGCTTCTCAATGTCGACGAGCTCTCCGATCTTGAAATGCCCACTTTCAGTGGTCTTGAAATTTTCCCTGAACATGTGCATCATCTCAATATGATCCATCCCGATCATCCTTCCTTCGTATGTGGGACACTGGGAAAGCACTTCTATGAAAGAGAAACCTTTCTTAGTCATCGCCTTCTCAATGGATTTGATCAGTTGCGGCAGATGCCAAGTAGTCCATCTCGCAACATAAGAGGCCCCAGCAGCGGCCACCACGTCTGTAACATTCAGTGGAAATGATGGGTTCCCGTATGGGGTCGTCACTGTTTTCATGCTGTGTTCAGTAGTTGGAGCTACCTGCCCACCCGTGGTAGCGTATACGCCATTATTAGCCATTATCACTGTTATATCAATGTTGTTTCTCGCTGCATGGATCAGGTGGTTTCCGCCTATACCAGTGCAGTCACCGTCTCCGCTGACTACTAGGACTTTTAGCTTTGGATTTGCAACCTTTAGCCCCACTGCAAATGCGATTGCCCTCCCATGCGTTGTGTGCAGGGAATCGACCCTGAGGTACGGCGAGGGAATCCACGCGGAACATCCTATTCCGGATACAGCCGCTATATCCTTTCGTGGAACATTCATGTGATCTATGGCTCTGGCTATGGCGTTAACAATCTGCCCATCACCGCATCCCGGGCAGAAAGCGGAAGGTAGCCTCCTGATGTAGTTTTCCCTGATATAAGATGCAGTAATCATGCATTCATCTCCTGCAGCTTCCCCAGTATTTCTGAGACGGTGTGCATTCCACCAGACACTTTTGGCATGTGAACGAATTTACCAGGGAACATTTTTTCAATTTCCATGGAGTACCCCCTCATTGACATTTCTGGAAGTAAAACCTTTCTTACGGATGCGTTCAGATCTCTCATTCTCTTCTCCGGGGCTGGCCACAGAACTCTTGGCCTGAAAAGACCTGCTCTTATGCCCTTCTCCCTAGCTTTAAGTACTGCTCCATGAGCGGGCCTGGATGTTGCGCCATATGCGACCACAAGTATCTCTGCATCGTCAGTCTCAATCTCTTCCCAGTCTTCGATTTCATTCCTGTTCCTGTATATCTTCTCCACCAGTCTTGTGACTAAGGAAGCCTGTACTTCCTGGCTTCCAGTATTTCGCGTCCCATCTGGATTGTGGGTTGAACCTGTTACCATTAGCTCAAGACCGTCTCCGAACCTTCCCATCGGAGGTATGAGATCATCGCCATACCTTGTGGATTCCTCTAGTGAAGATGCAATTTTCCTGTTGATTATTTCAATAGCCTCAGGTATTAGCAGCCTCTCCATCATATGCCCCACTACTGCATCTGATAGAAGGATCACAGGAACCCTGAAACGTTCCGACAGATTGAAAGACCTTAGTGTAAGATCGAACATCTCCTGGACAGAATTCGGTGATAGAACAATGTCCTCATAATCGCCATGCGACCCGAATCTGGCCTGCATTACGTCTCCCTGTGCAGGTCTTGTTGCCTGTCCAGTTGATGGCCCGGCTCTCTGAACGTCAATAATCACAACTGGTGTTTCAGTCATTGCAGCATACCCAATGTTCTCCTGCATTAGCGAAAACCCTGGCCCTGAGGTTGCTGTCATCGACTTCACGTTCGCCCAAGAAGCAGCAATAACAGCCGAGATACTTGCAAGCTCATCCTCCATCTGGAGGAATTTTCCCCCTACCCTCGGCAGTAACTCAGACATTGTCTGAGTTATTTCGCTCGCTGGGGTGATTGGGTAACCGGCAAACAGCCTGCATCCAGCCATAATTGCCCCGTAGGCTATAGCAACATCCCCCTCTACAAAATATTCACCGGGTTTTATCAATCTGATATCACCTCTATTGCGAAATCCGGACAGTATAACTCGCATAATCTGCAACCTATGCAGGTTTTAATATCTCCAACTGTGGGGTAGAACTGCCCATATCCGTTTATTTCGTCGGAAATCTTGAGCGTGTCTTTTGGACATACGTCAATGCAGATGCTGCAACCCTTGCACAAATTCTTGGAAATATTTATTGCAGATATGTTCACCATGGGCAATTGCAAGGGGAATACTAAAGCCATTGACTCAATATGTTCGGGGAGAGTCTAAAATAAAGGCAGTCAGCCTAGACAAGTGCCATTGAGTTTATCTGCTGGTCCGGCTGGTAAATCGGTTATTATAGACATGGTCACTGCATCTTTATTTGGGTTATTGCAGGGGATTCGGAAGTTACAGGGCGGCAAAACAATAATCTCTCGCCTATATCGTGTGAAAAGTATATAATTAACAGCCTCATGTACACATCATGATCTCAACACCTCAACTAAAGAACTTGATAATGTTATCCATCATAATTTCTTATGTTGCCATGTTGCTCGAACTGTTTGGAATACTGCGATATCCTTTTGGAGAGACTTACGGAACTGTTACTAATATTGGAAGCATAATCGGGCTAATATTTGCGATAGTTGCCATACGTCTAGTTCTAATTATACCGGAAAAGTAAAATGCGCGAATAATCTGTCTCATCAGTGACGGCGTGAGGCTTTTCCTGGATTGGGGATCTGCTTCAGTGTTTTCAAACTAACTGTCTGGTCGCATACGTTTTTCTATCATAAATCACTCTGGAATTATGCTTTATCTAACAGAGAGGGATGTTGAACAGAACCTATCTATTTCAGATCTTATTCCTGCTCTCAAGGACTTCATTTCAGATCTTGGGGCAGGAAAGGCTTATTCCAGCCCAAGGAACAGGATTATTGCCGATAGCCATATACTGAACACCATGCCCGCGAGTATCCCGAAATACAATATTTCGGGCCTCAAGAGCTATGTTTCCTCAAGGAATGGTTTTAGGGCTGCCGTCCTCGTTTTCAGAATAGATCCACCCGATCTTATAGCAGTGGTTGACGCCGAGATTCTTGGTCAGTTGCGGACCGGTGCGTTGCCGGCTATGATATCTTCCATGATTGTGAAGAGGAGGAGCGTGAACTTTGGGCTGTTTGGTTCCGGATTTCAGTCCCAGACTCAATTGATTGGTATTGCTTCCGTGTTCAACGTCGAGAGAGCCTATGTGTATTCACAGCACCCTGATAACTCAAAGAAGTTTGCGGAGAAATATGCTGGAGAACTTGGAATAGATATCAAAAGCGTGGATAGACCAGAGGATGCCCTAAGAGATTCCGATATCATATCTACCATAACCAACTCGAAAACACCACTCTTCGCAGCTTCAATGCTCCCGGATCATTATCACTTGAATCTCGCGGGCGGGAACTTGCCAAACAGGATGGAGGTTGGAAAGGATGTGCTGGACAGGAGCACTTCCATAATTGTTGAGCATGTTGATCAGGCTCTGATGGAATCCGGCGAGATCATCGGTTCTGGAATCGGCAGAGACGACAGAAGAATTATCGACATGGGAAGTTTCGTATCAGATCCTTCAAAATACGAGATTGGCGGGAGAAGCGTGTTCAAAAGCATGGGAATTGGCCTAGAGGATCTCTGTGCGGCTTACGTTGTTTTGAAGAAACTGGAACAGATATGACCGCATTAACCTGCACCTGAAAGAGGAGATTTCACATTTACACGCCATTCACGATGCCTTAAACTGTTGGATCAGGCAACTTGTTCCGGTAGCTCTTCCGAAAGTGAGAGTTTCATCTTTTCCAGTATGGAAAGCAGATCAGAAATTTCCTTCTTGTCGAGAGCTTTCACTGATTCCTCCACAAACTTTGAGTGTATATCTCTGGCTCTTGTCAGTATTTTATTTCCTGCCTTTGTAATCTGGATCATTATTATTCTGCGATCGTCAGATCCCCTCACACGTTCAGCGAGTTTTTTCTCTTCCAACTTATCAACAATGCTGGTTATCCATCCCTGAGTAACGTTTGTGAGATTGGCCAGCTGGACCATGGAGAGGGAACCATTCTCAGATAGAACCCGAAGAACGGTATACTCCATGTTGTTTAGTCCTATTCTTGACAGATTTCTTTCAGCCTGTCTGTACCAAATTTTCCACACATCTTTCAGCGTCCTCCACACAAGTATGGAGCATTTTTCTTCCGAATCTGACATTTTCTCTCGTTCCTTAAGCCTTTCATGTCTGCTAGTTTTTACAATATTTAAGTACTGTCCTTAGTTTATAAATATTTTACGATATAAAGGTTACTATTGAAAGCAAATTAGCTCACATCACTCTTGAATCACAGTGTTCGGTCAAATCTTGGTAAAGACTATAACTTGTAGGCTGGTGTTCCGTTTGACACGACGAAGAAGGTTCTGCCTTGTTTACCTCCCACATTGATCTCATCTTTCCAGTGAAACTGACCCAACGTTTCATACTTTCCACCACCACTTGATCCTCTTTCATTTTGCGTTAATATTTCAGATATATCTAGTCATTATGCCACAGTAGGATCTCTAGTTTTAAACCACTTTTGTCTCGATGGCCATGAATTTTTCCTGGGAATAGTGACGACAACATCTTCGGATTACGCTCTGGGAAGATGAACAGAATAGTCGGAACTTTCATATGATTAGTGCTAAAAAATGAAATGACTTGACCTATCTTCTTGTTTTCTTAATTCCTTTTGAGTAAACTGCCACCGATGGTAAAGGTATTACTTCAAATTTGGGTGCTCTTCATCTTCCTATAAATTGCAGAATAGAGACCATATTAATACCAATTATGGTACCGATTTGGGGGACCCTAATGGACATTATTGCATGATCCGTTAGCATTCCCGTGCCTTCATACCTATTCCTACCCTAAATAGAGCATTATCCTCTGATCGCCATACCCATGTAAACTGCAGAAAATTCAACTTGAGAACTGCTCAATACATCTAGAGTATTTTTTTAAATTAGAACTATATAATCCAGTATACTTTTTAGGATAATGAGACAAATAAATTTAAATATGTCTATCAAGATCGTATAGTATGGCTGATTCAGGCGGAGAAATAAACTATGAGGAAATTGCTGGAAAGATAGATAAAAACGTAGGTAGACGGATCATCTACATGGTCACCATAGTGGCAGCACTTGGCGGATTTTTGTTCGGTTATGATAATGGAGTAATAGGCTCTGTTCTTCTTTACGTGCCGTTTACACTAACATCAAACTCAACCGCAATATTGGTATCTTATATTTCATTTGTAGCAGCCATCGGGGCGATAGTTGCTGGCCCAATAACCGATAAGTTTGGAAGAAAATCTATGCTTATCGCAGACGGTGCTATGTATTTTGTTTTTGCCATACTTGCGGCAGTAGCTACGAATCTTACTCTGCTTATAATCTGGAGATCTTTGGCAGGATTTGCTATTGGAGCTGACACTGCTGTAGCGACTTCTTATATTGCAGAGTATACGCCATCAAGATCAAGAGGAAAATATGCTTATTCGCAGCAATTGATGATATTTTCAGGGGGCGTAATTTCTTTCTGGGTAGGTTATGCGCTTGCACCAACTGCCGACTGGCGTTTGATGTTGGGCTTGGCTGCTATTCCGGCTGCCATTATGCTTATATTTAGATCATTCTTGCCAGAAAGCCCGCGATGGCTAGTAATTAATGGCAAAATTGATAAAGCAAAAGATGTCCTCAGAAGAATAGGAGTCGATATAAAAGAAACGATAATTCCACCAAGAAAGGGGGCAACATACAGAGAACTGTTAAAGACAAGATCAGTGAGGAATGCCCTTATCGTGGTAGGGCTTTGGCTTGCATTTCAACAGATAACCGGTATAAATGTAATTTTATACTATGGACCATATATATATAAATACATAGGTTTATCTGGACCTAGAGCCATACTTAATACTGCCATATCAGAAACTCTTGGCGTGATAGAGTTCTGGGTATCGTTCATGCTGATAGAGAAATGGGGCAGAAGGGGGCTTGGGATATTAGGTTATGGTGGAATATTTGGATCAATAATAATAATGCTCGTTGGAATAGCATACTTCGATGCTAACGCCCTTACTATGGCAGCTATAATTATTTTCGCTGCATCTACTCTGTTTTTGGTGTTCTTCCATGTTGGAGTTGGGGGTGTTGGATGGATATTACAGGGAGAGTCGTTGGATCCGTATTTCAGGGTAACAGGTGCCGGAATAATGGCTGCATCGGATTGGATTGCTAATGGAATAATACTATGGATATTCCCAATATGGAAAGCTGACTTTGGCCTCTTCTCATTCTTTGTATTCGAGCTTGCGCTGTCAGCACTTTCAGTGATCTTTGTGCTACTGATGGTCCCTGAAACGAAGGGAAAGACGATAGAACAGATGGATATGGTATATGGGAGACCTATCAGGGAGCTAAGAAAGAAGATATAGAAGGAGTAAATATTAATAACACTTATTTATTCTTTTTTTTAACTTATGTACAATTAGAGAGAAGCTGAAAACTCCAAGTATGGGGTTGCACATATTGTTTCGTTATATCCTTTCAAAAATGCAACTAGTTGTTTAAACTGACGGGAATAAAAAGAGGAGATGAAATCTAATGGAGATTGTAGTAGTAGGATGCAGGGGATTTGGAAAAGTTCACCTTAGGTCGATTAGAGGAATGGACATAAGCATAGTGGAAACTGACACACAAACTATAGACTATTGCAAAGAAAACTTTGAGATAAAAAAGGTCTACGGCAATCTTGATGAGGCGTTACGTTCTGATGCGCAAATAATAGATCTTGTGGTCCCTCATACACTTCACAAAGAACTTGCTATCAAGTCTATAAAAAAAGGGAAAAATGTTCTTCTTGAAAAACCACTGTCCACGTCGGTTAAAGATGGCGAGGAAATAATCATGGCAGCCTCTGCCGCGAAAGTAAAGTTCATGGTTGCGGAGCAGTATTTCTTTGATCCTGCTGTTATTAAGGCAAAGCAGTTGACAAAAGAAGGAAAAATAGGTAGAGTACACTCACTTATAGTAAGAGACCAAAGGCATTTCGTACGAAACATCTGGAAAACAAACAAGGTTCTAATGGGTGGTGGTGCATTGATTGATGGTGGAATCCACTACGTGGAGACCATACTAGATCTGGGTGGAGATTATCATAATGTCTCTGGAAAATCCGTACACGGAGGCTCTACCTTAGAAGGTGAAGACACAACCTACGCATTGTTTGATTTCACATCAGGAGCGACTGGTATTTTATTCTATAGCTGGGCTTATCAATATCCACCGATATTGCCAGGTTTCGAAATAATTGGTGCCGAAGGGTCCATCTACGAGGATGTTGGGGGAAGATCTCTCGAAGACTTTAAGTTCCCGAGTAGGAAAACAGCATATGGAGATCTTATTTTCAACGGACAGAAATTAGAGATAGAAAAATATGATGTATTTGTAAAGGAAATATCCGAATTCGCTAAATCTGTCGAATTAGATACTGATGTTCCTTATCCACCTCAAAATGCGTTGAGAAACTTGAGAGTAGTCGAAAAAATTTACGGATCTAAAACTAGCCTGTAAAACTTTCTCATAACATTATATTATTTTTTTAATGTTTGATAAGCAATTAAAGGAAGCTAGAATATTCCTACAAAAATTAGAAATATGCTAGACTACCTAAGAAGCCATAAAATTCTGAAACTAATTCGATATAAAATGTTCGAAAAATTGTTTTTTTATGCTGGATCGGAGAAGTCTCAGATAACGTCCTCTTTGATTTCTTCTGGATCAGGCTTCCTAGACACAGTCCTGCCACCATCTATTATTATTTCATTCCCAGTCATGAAACTGTTATCGTCCGATGCCAGAAAAGCTAGAAGCTTTGCGACTTCAATTGTTCGTCCCATCCGAGGGATCAAAGCTGCAGACCTTGAATCCAGTTCAGGGGAGGGGGTATCGCCACTACCTTTTGCGTATATTGGTCCTGGCATCACAAGAGTAACTAATATACCATAGGGGGCAAGATCAACTGCCATGCTTTTAGTAAGTGACCTTAAACCACCCTTGACTGTCGAATACGCAAGAGATGAATCCAGAGGGAAGAACGACTGAACTGCACCAATATTAATGATATGCCCTGGTTTATTATTTCTTATCAATTTTTGTGCGACACACCTTGACAGCAGCATCGGGACGGTCAAGTTGAGTTCAAGCATTGAATCCCATTCATCTTCCTTAATATTCAAGATGTTGAATCTTGAGTTCCTAGAAGCATTGTTTATAAGTATATCATAAACTGTATCTTCCCTAGAAATTCTATCAACAAGTCTCAATACTTCTGTTCTTACAGAAAGTTCGCACTTCACGAACTTTATACTACCTGCCGGGCTAGCCTCAATAATTTTCTGTGCTTGTGTTTCATCCCTTCCAATAATTAAGACGTTCGCCCCAAGTTCAGAAAAGTACCTTGCAGTGCGTTCCCCTATTCCATGAGTGCCACCTGTTACAATTACGTTCTTATGCTGTAGATTTTGCATATCTCCAAGCCTCCATAAATCGAGGATAAAGTTTCACATCCACCACGTCGTTTATTCAATTCTATAGGCTATGACCTTTGGTTCAGTCATTTCCATCATGGTATTTATTACAGACTCCCTGCCTATCCCACTTAACTTTGGTCCACCAAAGGGTAGCTGGTCCCATCTCAACCTTGTAGTGTCATTGATTATAACCGTCCCTACCTTCAGTTTTTTTGCAATTTTATAAGCGCGAGAGAAATTCCTCGAGAAAACGGATGAGTTCAATCCGAACTTGGATGAATTCAGTAATTCCACAGCCTCTTCATCCGATTTAACCGTCTGAATGGGTAAAATAGGCCCAAAAACCTCCTCGCTTACTATGCGCGGAGTAGTTTCAGAAACTCTGACTAAGGTTGGTGGGAAGAAAAATCCACCCTTCGGTATTTCATTTTGGTAAACAACTTTAGAGCCTTTTTCCTTTGCATCTTCAAGAAACTCACGCATTGTAGAGACTGCATCATCCGATATGAGAGGCCCAATATCAATGCCCTCGTTAGTGGCGATGCCAACCTTCATACGGCTCAGTCTGTTGACTATCTTTCTCTCAACTTCCTCTTCTACGTCTTCGAAGACAATAAGCCGCTTCGTAGAATTGCAGAATTGACCGGCATAGTCGTATCTTCCAAAGGTTGCTTTTTCTACAGCCGAGTTAAGTTCAGCGTCATCTAGTATAATCTGGGCATCACTCCCGCCAAGTTCCATTATAGACCTGATTCCACGGCTCATTGCTTTTGATGCAAGATCGAGACCCACTCCAGAAGAACCGGTGAATGTTATCATTCGTATCTTTTCGTTACTCGTAAATTCATTTCCTATAACCTTAGAACTACCTGTGATAACATTTATGGTACCTTCGGGAAATCCGGCCCTGAGCATTAGGCTAGCTATTCCAAGTTGAGTGAGTGGGGCATTTCTTGTGGGTTTGTGAACAACCGTGTTTCCCACTGCCAGAGCTGTCGCGACCTTGTGGGCGAAACTCGCGCCTGGAAAATTGAAAGGTGTAATAGACGCAACCACGCCAACGGGCTCCCTTTCAACAAAAGCAAATCTATTTTCATTTCCTGCTGGGCTTTCATAAATTTCGAGTGGAATAAAGTCTCCTGTGAGAACGTGTGAAAGTTCCCACGCACAATATTCGAAGATCTGAGCGGTTCTTTCAATTTCTGCCCTTGAACTCTTAATAGGTCTTCCCATCTCTGAAGACATGGTGAATGCCAGATTGCCTGCTGATTCACGAATAAGCTCAGCTGTTCTTATCAGCAGCTTTTTCCTAAAACTAGCGGGCATTGTTGAATATTTTTGATATGCCGTATCGGCAGTATCAATGGCGCGCCGAATGTCATTTAGATCCAGATCTGGGACGTAATCAAGTATCTCCCCGGTTGAGGGATTATATACCGCATTCCCCTTGTCTGACATGTACTCGGTTCCTATGATTGCCCCTTTCATTTTTTCCTCTCCAAAAAATTATGTTCTTTTAGTAATCGCATAGGTTAATAAAAGGGTAATGTATTGGAGTATATTCTTTTGAGTATATTTAAAAGCATATACTAGAAAAGAAATTAATATAGCTGTTCAATAACAGGGTATGAAGATCAAAGATATCAAGACCTTCTTTGCAGCGGCTGTTTGGCGTAATTTTGTCATAGTTGAAATAACGACCGATGAAGGAGTAAAAGGCTATGGGGAAGGAACACTCGGAGACTTTGAAAAGACTATAGAGTCGGCGGTAAATGATTTAAAACCCTTTCTGATTGGTCGAGAGATAGAGATTACCGAGATAACCAACTTTTTCCAAAGAAATTTCTTTTGGAGAAACGGACCAATATTATCTACTGCCCAGAGTGCGATTGAGCAGGCCCTTTGGGATGCTATGGGTAAGACAGTAGGAAAACCAGTTTATAGTCTCCTTGGAGGTAAAGCTGTGGAAAGGGTGAAAGTCTACGGAAATGGTTTTATATCTGGAAACGCGAGCCCCGAAGATTTCGCGAAGGCGGCAGTGAAAACGGTTGAAAGAGGGTTCAACGCCTTAAAGTTCGACCCCTTTGGCGGCGCCGGTCCCACTATTACTCGCACTAAATTGGAGAAAGCGAAGGCCCGGATAGGGTCAATAAGAGATGCTGTTGGAGATGATGTCGATCTGATGATCGAGGCACACGGAAGATTCAACACAAGGACTGCACTAAGGATTGCCCAAGAAATTTCTAGATATGACCCCTTCTGGTTTGAAGAGCCAGTTCCTGAGGAGGATATAGTTTCAATGGCAGAAGTGAGACGGGGGTCTAGTGTTCCTATAGCAACAGGAGAGAGAATCATATCAAGAAACAGGTTCTGGGAGTTGTTATCACAAAGATCCGCTGACATAATACAGCCAGATGTGTGCCACATGGGAGGCATTCTACCGCTCGTTGAAGTTGGGTCTATGGCTAATATAAACTACGTAACTGTAGCACCACATAACCCAAATGGACCCGTTGCTACAGCTGCATCATTGAACGCATTAATCACAATGCCTAATGCCTTAATTTTAGAATTCTGGCTGGATGCTGAATCGGTCCGGCACGACCTTATAAAGGAGTATTTCTACCTCAAAGATGGATACATTTACCCAAGTAACAAGCCAGGTCTTGGAATAGAAATTGATGAGAAGGTTCTCAATAAATATCCATATCAAAAAATGCATCTGGAATATTTTAGCGAGGATTACAAGTATCATGGCGATGTTAGATGAGGATAACCAGAGTTCTAAGGGGAGCTGGAATAATTAGCTCATACGGTTCAATGGGCGCAAGTGCGGTAACACTTGTAGAAGATGATAAACGTATCCTAGTAGACACAGGACACTTCGGGAACAGGGATGTTTTGGTTCAGAAATTGTCAGAACTTAAAATCAAGCCTAGCGAAATTGACGTGATAGTGTTAACACACCTAAACTGGGATCACTGTCTTAATACCGACTTATTCGAGAGCTCTGAAATAGTC
>JAVYSB010000009.1 GCA_038729425.1 Thermoplasmataceae archaeon
AATATAGTGCTTAATATAATTCAAGTCGCGAAATTCTTAACAAAAATGGAGATCGGCACCACTCTACATTTTTGTATTGTGTTAAACCTTAGAATGCACTACCACTTATGTATTTTTAATGTGAATCAAGATATCATATGTTCATACCTCTTTAAATATTCGTTATTTTATATACGCAAATAAATGCCGATTATACAAGGTGCCTAACATTTCCTGATGCGCTTAACCCATTTGATATAGTATTTTAGGACCGGACAAACAATCCTTGTATTGATCCAGATATGAATTCAACTAATTCTTAGATTTCCAATCTTTTTGATAATGAGTGTCCTTCAAAAACATGCATTTTTGACTGTTCCCTATATCCAGAAGAGAATTAACCTTGGCAAGAAATTGTGTATAAGCGAGCTAAAGGGAACAGAGCCATGTATATTGCCTTACCAATAAATTTATTTTTTTCAGTACTATTCAGACAGTTAATGGTTGTATTCTCTGGTGAACGGTCAACAGGCATAGACGCCATCTTTCAGTTTACTGGATCGGGAGTACAACTCTTTTCTGGCGCTTTGTTCTACTTGATCATTGTGAGGCTTTTCCAGACCGGCACCGTTGGGGCCATTGCCTTCTTTCTGGCAATAGTGGGGCTGTTCACAGTGGTATTTTCTTTCGGCTTGGGCACAGCAGCCCAACACTTTATAGCGTACCATATAGGGATAAAAGATTACGACGCGGCCAAGCGCACGATATACAAAATATTGATAATAGGAACTATCCTTGCAGGGATTGGAACGCTGACACTCATTCTGCTCAGCGATGAAGTTTCTGCCATTTTTCTTCACAGTTCCCAGTACTCCGGCCTGGTCAGGCTGCTCAGCATCGATCTTTTTGGTAACCTGTTGTTCGGTCTCTTTAATGGATCCCTTCTTGGACTGCAGAATTTTCGAAAATCTGCGCTAATCAACTCTATAATATGGGGGGTCTATTACTTTTCTGCCATTGGCCTTGCACTCTACCTTCGTGACCTTGAGTCAATCGTTATCGGGTGGATAATTGGAATATCCCTTGGCGTGCTTCTGGAGTTTATAGTTGTAATGAAATTCCTTGGAAAGTATACCGCACGCGCTAAAACCTCTGGAACACGCACAAACATGATAATGCTTTATTCTTTTCCCGTCCTTCTCTCTAGCCTGATCGGTTATGGAGCTTCATACGCTGACAGATTTATCGTTACGGGCCTTCTCTCCCTTTCCGCACTGGGGGTATATAATTTTGCCTTACTTGCTGCCAGCAGCGTCGGATTCATTGCGGTACCATTTAACAACATATTGCTCCCAAAATTCTCCCACCTTTTTGCCACTGGCAAGAGGACAGAGATCAGAGATCATGTGATAGCTTCATCACTTTTACTCTCGGCCCTGTACGTGCCCGCTGCGCTTGGCATTGCAGCGTTGTCCCCTGAGATCATATACCTGCTTGCTGGCAGCTCTTATACGGCCGGCGCTCTACCGCTGGCGATCATAATGGTTTTTTCCGCTGTTTTTGTTACTCAGAATATATACACCCAGGCAGTGGCATCCGTCCGGAAGACTTACCTTTTTGTTTTTGGAAGCATTGCGGCTTTGAGCACAAACATAGTAATCTCAATTCTTCTCATTCCGAGGTACGGACTTTTTGGAGCTTCCCTCGGATTTTCATCAGTCTATGCTGCAAATTTTGCTGCTATGGGGTTTTTTGCATTCAGGGAAAAAGTTGGGGGTGCGGATCTGATAGGTCTTGCAAAGATATGGATTGCTGCGGCCATAATGTTTGCAGTTGTGTGGCTTTTTTCAGAAGCACTGACTAAATTTGTAGGATTCAGTGAGTATTTCTTTGTCCTGTATATCGCCCTTGGGTTTCTCGTATATTCCTTTGTTGCACGATATATCAAGATTTTCAACAGAGAAGATCATGATCTGGTCATTTCAATGTTTCCAGAGAAATATTCACGAATTAGAAAACTTATTACAGTCGTAATGCTCCACTGAATTTTCATAAGGAACTTGTAGAATTTTAAATACCCAGAATTATTACAAAAACATGGAATGGAACAAGCTCTCCAGGGCTGAGGAGAGAGTAATAGTTTACAGGGAAACTGAAACCCCATTCAGCGGTGAATACGAAACTAATTTCAGGAAAGGGACATATGTATGCAGGAGGTGCGGGGCACCTCTTTACAGGTCGGAGAATAAATTTGATGCGCACTGTGGCTGGCCAAGTTTTGATCAAGAAATTAGTGGATCAGTAAAACGCCTGCCAGATCCAGACGGAATGAGGACAGAAATAAGGTGCTCAAAATGCGATGGTCACCTCGGCCATGTTTTCCTTGGGGAGGGTTTCACCGAAAGGAATGTCAGGCATTGCGTTAACTCTATTTCCATGAGATTTATCGCGGATAAGGAAGAAGGTGAATAAGTATGAACGAGACTATCTATCTTGCAGGAGGATGCTTCTGGTGTACTGAGGCCATATTCAACGAGATTGACGGTGTTGTTAATGTTGTGTCCGGTTATTCTGGGGGAACAATGACAGATCCTACCTATGAGGATGTCTGCACCGACAAAACTGGACATGCGGAAACGATTAGGGTCATATTTGATGACTCAAAAATTACCCTCAGAGATATACTGGAAATATTCTTCGAAACCCATGATCCAACTACGTTGAACAGGCAGGGCGAAGATGTTGGAACTCAATACAGGTCCGCGGTATTCTACACAAATGATGATCAGAGAAAACTTGTCACCAGCGTCATTAAAGAACTTACAGATAAGCACAGGTTTTCAAAGCCAATAGTAACCCAGGTGGAGAAGTTCACTTCGTTCTATCCCTCTGAGGACTATCACCACAATTATTTTGCCAGGAATGGGAATGCACCCTACTGCAGGTCGGTTATTTCTCCAAAGGTACAGAAATTCAGGAAGAATTTCAAAGACAGAATCAGAGTGAATCTCTGATCTGTCTTCCCCTGGCTTGGATTTAAAGATATTGCGTGACAAGCTAATGCACAGGCGCAAATGTCAGCCCTAGGATTAATAATAGACCGCCTAATTTGGAAATATGGCCCGCAGAAGGTCTAAAATGGGGAGAAGTGCTGTTGAGTCCAAGGCTATTGTGACCTTTGAGAGCATCTGCCGTCGTGACGGCGGGTACAACGTTGACGGCATGTTTGCAGAGGAATTGACTTTCACGGAAAATGAAATATACCTCTGGAACAGGAATGGCAATAGGCTCTCGATTATCGCTATTCTGCCATACAGCCTCTTCCTGGTGAGAAATGAAACGGGAGATTTGATTAGAGGCGAGATTCGAGTAAACAAACACCAAGCAAGCAATCCCCGAGGGGCCAGGGCTAGCGGATAAACCTGTTTGTCAACACTCCAAGTTTATCTATCTTTATCTCAACAACATCTCCATTCTTGATCCACACCTGTCTTTCCTCTGGCATCCCGAGGATTACACCCTCCGGAGTTCCTGTGGAAATCACGTCTCCTGGCTTCAGAGTCATGTACTTCGAAATATAGCTTATTATGTAACTGCAGCTGAAGATCATTTTTGAGGTATTCGAGTTCTGTCGCACTTCGCCGTTCAGTTTTGTTGTAATATTCAATCCCTGGGGATCTGGTATTTCATCGGCAGTAGTGATGTATGGCCCTGTTGCGAAGAATCCATCTATGGATTTTCCCATAAGCCACTGGCTTGTTCTGTACTGCATATCCCTAGCTGAAACATCGTTAGCAGGAAAATATCCAAAGATATGATCGAGGGCGTTTTCAGCACTAATGTTCCTTCCAGTTTTCCCAATAACAATTGCCAGTTCCCCCTCATAGTCCACCTTATTGACGGTGTCAGGCATTCGAATGTCTTCATTGTTCGCTGTGATGGCGTTGTTAAACTTGCTGAACACGGTCGGGAATTGCGGAACCTCCTTTCCGGTCTCCATTGCGTGGCTCCGGTAGTTCAGCCCGATACACAGTATCTTCTCAGGTGACCCAATAGGAGACAGGAACCTGACTTCATCCCTGCGCAGAACGTCCATTTTTCTTATCTCTGTGAGTGCGTGCTTCAGCTTTGCCAGAAGAACGCCGTTATTTACGAGATCGCGCATCGATAAGTCTTGTTTACCTATTGTTGTTCCAATCAGATCGGTTATTTTTAAAAGCCCGGAGGGTGTTTCAACTGCACATGCTTGCTTTCCGTCAAGGATTATTTCAGCTACCTTCATATGCAATAATCAAGTGGCCGGATAAATTCATTGCCCTTGTACACTAGAAATTAGGAAAGGCTTTTTCAATTGAGGTAACATTTTTGCACCTGGAGTTGTAAATGAAAGTACAAAAGGCATAATCTGGGTTTATTTCCTGGATGGTAAAAACCGTAAAGGACGTTATCCACCCTGTGACCGATGCATCATAATATTCATAACGAGTAATCAAGTTTATTTCCATACCAGTGAAAATGCTCGAATCTTTTCAGAAACAAGCGTGTGATTTCAAATCTTATACCTTGGAAAACAACTCTCTGCCAGCGTGACAGATTATGTCCGCGACGGCCGGCACAATATGGGCCACTTGTCTCTCATATCTAAGCCGCAAGGTTAATTAACGCAGGTCAAGTGATATTCTTATAGGTGTCTAAAATGCCAACTACAGAACAACAAGCTCCGCAGTTTGCCAGAGGACTGGAAGGAGTGATTGCAGCCGAAACAAAGATAGGCTTTGTGGATGGAACCCTGGGCAGACTTGTATACAGAGGTTTCGATATAACCACACTGGTTGAAAACTCAAGCTTTGAGGAAGTCTCATATCTATTGCTCTATGGTAAACTACCAAACAAGAAAGAATATACTGATTTTATCAAAAAACTGAAGAAATTAAGGATTCTGAAGAACGACGAATACGACCTTATCAGGCAGATAGCAGGGAAGGCACACCCTATGTCATCCCTGAGAACTGTTGTTTCGTACATAGGGGCAAAGGATTCAAGGTCTGTGGAGCCAACGGTTGAACAGCAGGAAGAACTTGGGCTTGAACTCATCGCAAAAATGCCAACGATTGTGGGTGCGATACATAGGATACATAAGGGTCATGAAATTGTAAAGCCCGACGACAGCCTCTCAATTTCCTCAGATTTCTTCTACCAATCACTTGGGAGGAAACCGAGTGACATAGAAGCAAAGATGCTGGATGCTGCCCTTATTCTGCACGCTGATCATGGAATGAACGCATCCACATTCTCTTCGATGCTTACAATTTCTACACTTTCCGACATGTACTCCGCAGTGACTTCAGCCATCGGCACTCTCAAGGGACCGCTGCATGGAGGCGCAAACGAGAAAGCCCTTGCTCTTATCAAGAAGGTTGGTGACCCGTCCAATGCAGAGAAAATCATTGGGCAAATGATAATCAATAAAGAAAAGATCATGGGATTCGGTCACCGCGTGTACAAGGTTTATGACCCCCGGGCGAAAATTCTGAGAGAATTTGCGGGAGAGATAACGAAGATGCACGGAACTCAGCGCCTCTTTGAAACTGCAAACAAAATTGAGGAAGTGATGATCTCCAAGCTCGGCAGCAGAGGAATCTTTCCGAACGTGGACTTTTACTCCGGAATACTGTACAGTTCCATTGGCTTCGACTCAGAAATATTCACACCGATCTTCGCCGTGAGCAGGATAACAGGATGGGTGGCAAGATCTCTGGAGTACGTGAGGGATAACAGGCTGTACAGGCCAAAGGCCCTATATACAGGAGAAAGTGGACCATTTCCATATGTTCCAATGGACGAAAGAGAGTAATTCAACTCATTCTTTTTTTGAGTGGTTTCGAACTATTTGTCCCCCAATGATTTGACAGTTGCCATATTCTTCATTATCAAGGGATGATCAGTCTAAAAGAATAAGTATGCTTGCGTTATTGTAGCACTATGACAGATTCTGAAATTGTAATCAATAAGGGGCTCGATGGTATCTATATTGCAGAGACAAAACTATGCAAGATAGACGGCATTAATGGAAAACTCTGGTACAGAGGATATCCCATTGAGACACTTGCGGAGAATTCAAATTACGAAGAGGTAGCTTTTCTTATCCTTTATGGTCACCTGCCTACAAAGCACGAATATGAGAATTTCGTCAGGAAACTTAAGGACGAAAGGGACATTCCGGAGGCGATAGAAGAAATCATAGCCGAGTTTTCGGGTCGATCAAATGCAAATGATATATTGCGTACCTGTGTTTCCCTTCTGCCAACTTACGATCCGGATATGGAAGACAAGGGTAAGGATGCCACGGAAGCCAGAGCAATTAAACTGATTGCAAAGATGCCAACGATCGTCGCCATGATCGGGAGATACATGCAGGGAAAGCCTGTTATCGCTCCTGATCCAGAAATTTCTCACAGCGCGAACTTCCTGTACATGCTCACTGGAAGGAAACCGGATAAAGAGTCGGCTAAACTCATCGACCTGATGTTCATCCTTCACGCCGAACATGGTAGTAACGCTTCAACATTCTCCACCTTGGTAACCGGGTCAACGCTTGCCGATGTGTATGCTGCGGTCGTGTCTGGCATATCAACCTTGAGGGGCCCCCTTCACGGTGGGGCAGATGAGGCTGCACTCAAGATGATAAAGGCCATCGGAGAACCTGATAATACGGAAAGTTACATTGAAGATGCCCTTGAAGGCAAGCAGAAGATCATGGGATTCGGGCACCGCGTTTACAAGGCTTATGATCCAAGGGCGAGGATCGTCTACAATTATCTTAAAATTTTCATGAAAAAAACGACAGATCCGGCTGTGGAAAGACTGCTGGAAATAGCACTGAGAGCAGAAAAGCTTATGGAAGAGAAGCTAAGCAAGACAAAGGGAATCTGGCCGAACATAGATTTCTTTGCTGGCCCGCTTTACGTCGGTATCGGTATACCACCTGAACTCTTCACTCCAATATTTGCGTCTTCCAGGTCCGTCGGATGGTGTGCACATCTCTTTGAATACTGGCAGAACAACAAACTATTCAGGCCGCTGGACAACTATACTGGAGAACTTGATCTTAAGTATATTCCCATTGAAAGAAGATAAGACACCCATTTTTTTATATTATTAAAGCCCAAACTATATTATAAGCAAGGGCTTTTCTAATTTATGGTACTAAGGTGCACTTACTGGATTCCTCACGGGGATGAACTGATTGACCTGCCAGATAAGGAGAGCAGGATTATGAGGCAGAAAATCTCCGAAGCGACTGCCCTTGACCGTTCCCCGGTGAGGGTTGTCATCTCACCCCACGGAATAGGACTGACAAAGAACATAGGCATAATAATGACGGAACACCTCCACGGCACGTACAGAATAAAGAAGGGGTTGATTACTGCAAGATACTCAAACGATCGAAAACTTGCAGAAATTATAGTAAACTCATTTCCGGAGTTCACCGAAAAAGTTACATTCGCATCCAGTTCTGGTCCAGTTTCCGTGTTTCCAGTAGACTTCGGAACCATAATTCCGCTGAAGTTCTTCAAACGTGGAGATATCGTGATGATTGGACAGCCAAGGATAAACAGAAAAGAAGTTCTCGTCAGATTTGGCAGGCAATTATTCAAATCCGTGTCTGAATACGAAAAGGAAGTTTCAGTTATTTTCAGCGCAGACATGGCTCATACCCACACAAAGGACGGGCCGTATGGCTTTTCGGAAGATGCTGCAAAGTACGACGAGATCGTTCAGGGCTATTTCAAGAACCAGACATTTTCAGAAGCAATGGACATCACAGATGCCATGATCGTCAACGCGAAGCCGGACAGCTACTGGAATCTGCTTATTTTGTCAGGATTCCTTGCTGAATCTGGTGAAAGGATGAAATTTGAAAATTATTATGTAGAACAGCATTTCGGGATGCTCTTTGCCCATACTTGAGTACGGTTAAATACGTTTCATTAATGAGCAGTTGAGACAGTGAAAACTTCAGTAAAGTACTTGGTGATCGTTTCCATTGCCGCGGTCCTTGTAGCGTCAGGAATCTACTTCCTGTCCAGCGTTCAGAATGGAAATTCCAGGGCTGAAAACCCGGAGAATTTTATACCTTCCGAGTCAGTTTTCTATGCCATGGTCTCCACTGGTAACACCTCATATTACCCATTCATTGTAAACGGTTCCTTAGGAGTTGTCGTGCACGCGCCTCTCGCGACAATTACATCCGGAACCGCTTCATCCAAGCTTAACCTATCTTCTCCTAAATTCTCCACAGGCACCTCCTACGATGGGTTCACGGTGTTCTCCATATCGAACGTGGACCTATTAACGGTCTTCAACTTGGGTATTAACAATTCCCTGATGCACCTCCTGACTCCGTTATTTAACTTGGGTTTCCTGTCATCCGTAAGGAATTCGACGATTTATGCTTCCAATCCTTCCTCAGCCGTTTCAGTGATTGGACAGCTTCAAGCCCTGCGCGCCTCTCTTAACTGTTTCACCGTTTCCAGCAGCATTCAAAGTGGGATGCTCGCAACCCCTGAGAACGCGAATATTTCCATGCATTATACCAACCATGGATCTGGGTTCAGTTCTCTGAGCCTAAATTTGACCAAGGACAACATAAGCATAAAGTTGGGGCTGGCCTCTCCATCTGTAACGATGGCTGTCTACGCTGCCAGCCTGGAAATTCACGTGAGTGGTCTGCGATTCGATCTGCTTTCACCCACAATGATTTTCATACTGATCACGAGCGAGAATCCTGCTGTAAGTACAGTTATCGGTGACCTGATCCATTATCTTGACGGTATAGCATTTTAACAGCAGTAATCATGTAATTTTCGGCGTCCAAATTTTATTTATTATATCTGCCCATACCCTTATGGTGAGACATTGCTGACCATCCAGCTCCTAGGGACAATCGCCCTCGCGATCCTTGTTACTTTCGTCAGGGTCGGAGCAATGCTTTTACTTTCCATCGTCATCAGCCTCATCTTTGGTATACTTGCTGCCCGCGTAAAAGCTGCTGAGGCGATTATAATATCCACAACAGACGTAATGGAAGCTGTTCCTGTGGTTTCGTTCTTTCCGATCATACTGAGTTTTTTTCTCTTCACCCTAAAGGGTGGAATTGGCGTCGAAATTTCAGCTGATTTCCTGATACTCACTGCTGTGATATGGAATCTTGTGCTTGGTGTGTACGAGGCAGTGGCAAGAATCCCCGAGGATTTTGAGAACGTAACAAAGGTTTACAGAATCGGCCTTCTAAACAGGATAAGGAGGGTGTACTATCCCATCGCTGTTCCAAATATAATTTCAAACATGATGCCGTCGTTCGCAAGCGCCCTTTTCTACATCACGTTCAGCGAAGTAATAACCGTCGGTATAAAGGATTATTCTGTTTTTGGGATAGGTTCCATTGCGTATTCCCTCACTGAATCTGGAAACTATTCCGCCATACTTATACTTGTGATCCTTGTCATAGTCGCGATCGCCCTAGTTTTCTACTTTGTAATATCACCCCTTATTGACTGGTCAAAGAAATACACAATGGAGTTTGTAACTTCTAATGACAGGAACGTGAAACGCAGGGAAACACGCGCCATCACCAATTACTTCGGCGAGAGGCTAGAAAGGATAATGATGTCTGCAGGGAATGTTATTTCAGGTGTGGGTTCAGTTCTTTCTCCCAGACGTTCCACCACCGAAAAAAAAAGGTACGCAATGTCAAAACGTCTAGTTAATGCACTTGTAGGGTTGCTGCTAGTTTCCACTATAGCCTTTGGGATTTATGAAGTCGCATTGGCAGGATTCTATGCAGCTTTTGTCACATATTTCATAACTCCTGCATTTCTTTCTACCGCGACCCTAGGTCTCGCCTTTGATTTTTTGAGGATCGGCATAACGTATGGGATTTCGATCATCACAATGGTGCCGTTAGCAATCTACCTGGGAAACCGGCAGAAAAGCGGAAAGAGTACAACTGCACTGATGCAAATAATGTATTCCATACCGATTCCAATCTTTGTGCCAACTCTAGTGGTTGTCGTTGTTCCGGCGCTTGCACCAGCAATGGGGTATGATCTGGCCCTTAACTTCGAGGTGCTCCTTGTCACCTATTTCTCGGCTGCGGCGTACATCTTTTTCAATGTCTATGGTGCAGTGGTTTCAATTCCGGAAGAATATAGGATGGTGGCAAAAACTCTGAAGCTCGGAAAGCTGCAGGAGATTAGGCGGCTAATTATCCCATCCATTATACCAAGCCTAATAACCGGTTCTATGGCGGCCATAGGAAGCTACTGGGGTGGTCTTTCGGTATCTGAATTTGTATCCATAAATGGCACCACATATTCTGTGAAACACGGTCTCATGGCTTCAATTGTCAGCGCACTAAATGCTGGTAACCTGCTGAAGACGGATGCCATAGATATTTTCATGGTTATAATCATCATGATAATGTCATTTGCCCTGTGGATCAGGTTATACAAGTACGCAAAAAAGAGATATTCTTTCTCCAACTGATTATGACTTAATCGCAGGTAACGGATTTGAATCGGCAGATCGTCAGGTGGTTCCACCTGAAGTGAATGGACTTTAATCGAGAATGATAATTTCCAGGTACATACGTACTTGTATTTGAAATTATTGTAATGTCGCACTCATTTTCATATAACACAAAGTCTCCGTTAACGTTTGCCATGCCAATGAATCACTGACTTTTCGGCTATTTTATTGCTGTTTATTCCTTTGTGTTCATCCAGGGACATCGTCGATTGCTTACTTTTCAACCAAAGGGATACCCTAAATATTAATATATCAAGAAAGATAAAGAATTGTTATGTTATCATTCAATAAGCAATATTTTATAAACCCCGAGGACGAGGATCTGTCACGCCTTCTTTCTGAGATTGAAAACAGCAAATCGCTTGGATTTCTTTCAAGGAAAAATCAGAAAGTCTACAACAGGGTCGTTCTAGCCATTATAGAAGCCGCTGAGATGACACGCCCACAACATATAAGAGTGGTTGGAGATTTCGAAAACGAGCTGGAGGAATTTATAAATATACTCATGGAGGAGGGTGCGCTTGAAAGGCTCAATCAGAGGATGTTCCCTGGTTGTTACCTATATAGAAGTGATCCAAATGACGTAGCCAGGACCGAGGGTAATACTTATATATGTACTTCTGGCAGCAAGGATGATGCAGGACCTACGAACAACTGGCTGCATACTGATGATGCAAAGAGCAGGATATATTCCATAATGAAAGATTCCATGGCTGGCAAGACCATGTTTGTCGTCCCTTACTGGCTTGGCCCAGAGGGGTCCAGTTACGGCGAGGCTGGGATAGAGATCACTGACAGTGTTTACGTTGTGGTGAATCTAATGATTATAACAAGGTCCGGGGAGAAAGCGATCAAGGAGCTTTTCAGGTCTAATGGATTTGTAATTGGCATTCACGCCACTGGGAATCTTGATCCCAACAACAGATATATCGCCCATTTCCCAGAAGAGAACCAGGGAGACGGGCTCATAATGAGTGTCAATACCAATTATGGCGGCAATGCGCTCCTTAGCAAAAAATGTCATGCCCTTAGGATTGCAACTTATAGGGGAAGGAAAGAGGGGTGGATGGCTGAGCATATGATGCTCATAGGAATAGAAGATCCTGCTGGGAAGACTACTTACATATCTGGAGCTTTCCCAAGTTCCAGCGGCAAGACCAACCTTTCGATGCTTGATCCGCCGCATGCATTCAAGAAGGAGGGGTGGAAAACGTATCTCATAAGCGATGACATAATCTGGATGCACGAGAGGGACGGGAGGCTCCACGCCATGAACCCGGAAAGCGGATTCTTTGGAGTTGCTCCACACACCAGCAAACTGACCAACCCAAACGCAATGGATGCTATTGCCAGAAACACCATCTTCACGAATGTAGCAGTGGACAGCGAAGGCATACCCTTCTGGGAAGGCATGAGAGATCCGCCTGCAGACCTTGTGGACTGGAAAGGCGAAAAATACAGCGGACAAGGAACGGCTGCCCATCCCAATTCAAGATTCACCACGCCGATTTCGAATTACAGGTTTCTTTCTCCGGAGTATGACAACCCGGACGGCGTAAAGGTCTCTGCCTTCCTATTCGGAGGCAGAAGAAAGGATCTGATCCCGCTCGTATACCAGGCCTATTCTTGGAATGCAGGAGTGCTCATTGGAGCGATGCAGAGAGTGGAGACAACTGCTGCGACAACTGGTTCTGTTGGTGTGTTGAGAAATGACCCCATGGCCAATCGCCCCTTTGTGGGCTACAACATGGCAGATTATTTCAGGCATTACATTGAAATGGGAAGAAAACTCAAAGAACCCCCTCAAATATTTAACGTCAACTGGTTCAGAAAGGGGACGGATGGCAAGTACTTGTGGCCCGGATACTCTCATAACATGTATGTCGTAAAGTGGATCCTTGACAGAGTTAACGGACAAGGAGACTTTATCAAGACACCAATAGGGTACCTCCCGGACCCTGAGAAATTTGATGCTGGAGGTGCACCCACAGAAACGCTCAGGCAAATCCTTTCTGTTGACAACAAAGGGTTCCTGGCGGAACTGGAAGAGGTGCGGCCTTTCTTTGAGTCATTCGGATCGCGTTTCCCGGAAGAACTGTGGAAGGAGTTTGACGATCTTTCCAGCAGGCTGGAGAAGTCTAACCAGTAACCTTCTCAGGCAAATTCATTCGGATGTCCTCAGGCGTTGGTTTAGCCTTTACGATGTGTCTATGGGAGACCAAGGGTGATCAGGGCATTGAGGAAATACTGTATGGCAAAACCGGCAACGATGAGACCGAATATCCTGGTTGTAGCCTTCATTACCTTCTCTCCAATGACCTTGAGGATTGGATCCGAGAATCTGAAAAATACATATACCATTGCGAAAATGATCAGAACCGAAATGATTGTGAATACCCAGTCGGGGAAGAACGGCCCCTTTGTAAGTATAATCACGAGCGAGATTGCTCCCGGGCCAGCAAGCAACGGAGTTGCAAAAGGGACTATTCCGACATCAAGTTCTTCAATATTACCACCAGCTGACTTTGGCTTGTCCCCTTCCCTGACCATTTCAATACCCATAATAAGCAGAATAAGACCTCCGGCGAATTCCAGAGCCACTATGGATATGCCAAAGAACTCGATAATATAATTTCCCAAGACCACGAAAAACAGCAATATTATGGCTCCATAAATAATAGCATCCTTTGTTATCAAACTTCTCTTCTGCTGCGTAATTCCAGCGGTCATTGACATGAAAAGCACCAGACTCCCAAACGGATCAATAACCACAAATAGAGGCATGAATATCTTCAGGAATTCCACTAGTATGGAAGAGACCATGTTGACCCTTATAATCAGGTACTATTCAAAGGGATGCATTCGATTTTAATCACGATTTTGAACCTGAACCAGTCATATTCCGCCATTTCGCTTACATCGCGGAAAGATGGCTACACCATTGAACATGGTCAGCAGGTCGTTATTGCGTAAAAGGGTATTCTAATGAAGAATGACAATTATGTAATAGAGAAAACTTATTTATTCCATTATTAGATAACGGCGATGATATAAAATGCCATTCATAGATGATCTGGCTCTTGAACTAGTATCGCTTGCGATGCTAAGTGGCATAGTTGCGTACGTTACTGGTCTTGCCTACCTAGAATACAGGAAAGATGGGCCAAAAAACGTAGAAAATACTCTTAGGCTTGCCGTATTTCCCCTTGGATTTCTTGGAGCCGTTATCACGGTCCTTGCTCTTTGGCAGGAAATGACGTGGCCATTTCCAGGTGGATCTAGCCTCTATAATATTGCTTTCAGCGATACTTACCTCGTTTTGGGTATAATAGCACTGGCAGTTGCGCTCAGCCTCGCGCTAAGACAGAAGCTTCAGCTTGTTGGTTTTTTGGCCCTTCTTGGGGGAATAATGGCCATCTATTATGGCTCAGTCATTTACCATTATGGCTACACGCAGAGCCCTATTGCTACCCTCGGAATGTATGTTGCTTTCGGAATTGCGGGAATTCTTACCTATCCTGCGACTTATGCCTTTGACAGCATGCAAGCTGGGAAGAAGCCGAGTATGTACTTTGGGATCGCGCTTATTCTTTTCTGGCTGTTCTTCATATTTGCAGCAGTGATGGCGGGGATCATTGGAGTTCCAGCAGTATTGCAGCACCTAGGTAGCCCACCATAATTTTTCTATCATTTTATTTTTTTAGATGCCTGTTTTATATCTTGAATCCATGTGCACTGGTGCGACTTAGCAGAACTTTGTCATGGCTTCTTTACGCTTCGGGCGTTGTCATATTGGTGGGTGCCGCAATCCTGAGAATTGCAAACCTTGTGCCAGCATTCCTGACATACGGTACAGTGTTAGCCGCTATTGTTGTTTTTGTTACTGCCTTTTTTGTTAACCGTCAAAATAATTATGCTGAATTTTTCGGCGTGCTGCTTGGGATAATCTCAATAATTGTGACTTCGAATCCTGCACATTTATCTGCTCTTCTCCAATTCGGGAGAACAGCAGTGATATCTGCAGCCGATATAACCATGATACTTGGCTTTTACCTGCTCCCCATAACTTATATTGCCCTCTATGTAGGTGGAAAACATCACAGACTGGAGCCGGATTAATATAAATTTACAATCAAAGAATGGATCTGAAGATCGGGGTTACAACACATAGCACCCTGTGTAAAGATTAAATTACTCCTTTGTCTATATTGGATCGATGAGGAAATTCGCCTCTGATCTTATGGGAAAGAATGTTGTATCCACTGATGGTACCATTATAGGCGAAATCGAGAATCTAGTCATAGATCTTGACACCGGGAGTGTCAAGAATTTTTTGGTGAAACCAGTAGGCACAGTTACCGCCACTTTCAAAAAGGATGGCAAGGGCAGGTATATTATCCCCCTGAATACGATAAAGTCGGCAAAGGATGTGTTTCTTCTGGATTCCGTGCCGTCGAAGACTGTTAACCCCTGATCCATGCAGTTTTCAGCGCTACTGTACCTGGGTTTCCTTTGGAACGTACCTGAGTATTCCTGCTATACCACCGAAGGCTCTTTCCAGAAGTTTTCCTTCCTCGCTTGTATCCGATATGATCTCTATCTTGGCACCAGAAGCTTCGGCCAGCTTGAAAATATACTCCAGGAAGTCCTCCTTCTGAACGAACTCCATCTGACTACCGCATTTTTCGCAGTTGACTGATTCTATTTTGCTAGCGATGAAAGTTTCCTTTTCATTGCCGCAGGTAGGGCATTTTAGTTTAACATGTGATTTATCAAGGTCCTCGGACACGAGCAGCAGGTCTATGGTCTTTGCCCTCAGGGCGGATAAAACATTCGATTCCCCGTAGACGCCGAGCCCGCCGTCAGATTTCTTAATTTCCAGCATAAACCGGTTCATAAGGTCTTTCTCCCGGGATATTTTCATGTCCTTTATGTTGGCGGAGGCTTTTTCTACAAGTTCTCTGAGTCCAGATTCGTCCGTATAACCAATATCGAAGAGATCATTCACCTTGCTCTTCAACTCGTTCCTAAGAAATTCCCTTTCAAAGAAGTAATTCTTGGTAGAGCCGGGCCCACCTATGAAAATTGCCTTCATCTCCCTTATGTATGGCATGAAGGCTTCATTCGCGATCTCCCCCACTTTCTTGAAAAATTCATGCGCGGCGATTTCTATAAGCCTCTCATATCGCCTCGAGGACTGCCCGCCCTGATGATGCTTGCTTGGAACTAGCGATTGTTCATTGGTTACAACACTTATGTTGGTACCGCTGAGCATCCCCACGGTTGCCTCCTTCCTGTCCATCACTATCAGGCCGTATATTTCCTTCTCACCCAGCTGCGTCTGTAGTTGCTCCAGATGGAAAACTGAATCACATTTGTACATGAATGTCTGGAAAGGTTCCGGGGGTTCCACAATTTTTGTGTACATCTCTGTCTGGTCTCCCCTGGTTGCAACGTGGCCTACGAAGAACACAAGTCCCGTTTCAGGCGGTGTTTTATAATATTTCAACCTCGACATAATGGATTCAATGGCCGCAAGCACATTCTTGCGCGTGGACTTTGACTTTATGTTTGAAGACGTGGAGTACTCTTCCCTTAGATACTGGACAACATCAGAGATCTGCTTGTCCGGTGGTATGTACAGCGAGATCAGCTCCGTACCTCTCCCGTGAAGTTTATTCAACTCATTGAGTGCTTTCTTGAATTCGTATCTCCTGATCTGGGTTTCGCTGTCGTCCATCTGCTGAGAAAATTTATAATCGTATATAATCTTAATCTAAGGAAAGATATGGAATCATTGGTAATATCACTGGGAGGATCGATTGTGTATGGGGACTCCCTAAACATGAATTTCCTGAAGAAGTTCTCCGAGGTCATCGAGAAGCTAGAGACCTATGATCGGATCGGAATTGTGGTTGGCGGTGGCAGGTTGGCGAGAATGTACATTGGGGAACTGAAGAAATTCAATGTCAATGACAACGTGCTGGACGAGATAGGGATAAACGCTACAAGGATGAATGCCCTTGCCGCGGCTTCGTTCCTGACCAACGTCAATACGAAGATCCCTACAACCGTTAACGATGCAGCTGAACTGTCCCACTTTTACAGGCATGTCGTGATGGGAGGCACCGAACCGGGGCATACCACCGATACAGTTTCCGTTCTTCTTGCCGAAAGAATTGGCGCCCGTGAGGTCATAAATGCCACTTCCGTGGACGGAGTGTATTCAAGTGATCCAAAAAAAATTCCTGATGCCAGGAAATTCAGGAAACTGGACTACGACAAGGCGATTGAACTTTCCATATATGCCTCCATTGGAGCA
The DNA here is from genome assembly GCA_038729425.1 of Thermoplasmataceae archaeon. Lineage (NCBI taxonomy): Archaea > Methanobacteriati > Thermoplasmatota > Thermoplasmata > Thermoplasmatales > Thermoplasmataceae > Thermoplasmataceae archaeon. The sequence goes on from JAVYSB010000009.1 coordinate 16,892, forward strand.
GGACCTAATGTTTTCATGGATATCACCTCGCTTAACATAGCCAAAAGGTCAGGGATCAGGATACATGTTGTGAATGGCCTAAATCTTGAGGTATACGGAACCATAGCTAGGGGCGCAGATCATGATGGGACCGTGATAGCACATTTTCCAGAGAAAAAGTGATGGAAATTTCCCGGGAAGAAAATGTTGCAAATGGTAAATACGCGTTTGTCCTTATCTCATGAGAAAATACATATGAAAGCAGAGGGACGCAGCTTATGAAAATCGTTTCGTACATAGGAAAGAGCCATGACAAGGTCATTGGTTATTCCAGGAGTGATCTTGCAAAGACCATTGCCGCGATGAAACCAACCGACATCATATTCACTTACCTGTCAAAAGAGGATTTTGAGAACAGGAAATACGGATGCGAGGTTTCAGTCCTGCTTTCCGAAGACGACATGAAATCCAAGATAAGATTGGCGGGGATTGACCATGAATTTAGCTCCACCACCGAAAAGGTGAAGCTGACTGCAGAAGATGTTGTCAGGAAAAATATAGTAGATATGATATACAGCACAATATATGCATATCTTGAAGGTTACTGGAAAGACTACGATACGGTAAATTCTGAGGTTACAGATGCGCTGTTCAGGGCAAGGCGCTTATTTGTCTCACAGTCTGGAGGAAATCAGGAGGATGCAAAATGGGAGGAATACCACGAGAAGATACTTTCCAACGTAAACAGGATGTCCCTCGGAGACAACCCTGTCCTTGTAGTTCCCGTTGAAAGCGCGTTCTGGTTCAAGGATAACCTCAAGACTTAGTTTTTTCCTCCTTCTTATTTTGCCTCTCCGTAATCGCTACCCAAGTAAGGAAACATCCGTCAAGGATCCCCTCCTCCCTCCTGGATGTCATTGTTTCCCTCCAAGTATCTTGTTAAAAAATCTGGCGGTGCGCTCCCAGGCATCTTTTGAGGCGGGTTCGTTATAACTCATTCCAGTATGGTTGAAGAACGCGTGATACGTACCAGGGTAAAGTTTCATTTCCCATTCCTTCTTATGCTTCAGCACTGCCTTCATCAAATCAGGCAGACCATCATTAATACCACTGTCTTCACCCGCATAGATGCCAAGTATGGTGCCCTTAATGTTTCCCAGAGCCTCAAGGTTTTTTGGGTTCGCGCCATAATATATAGCGGAAGCGTCAATAGGGATCTGTGTGGATAGCTCGAAGGCTAGGCCGCCACCCATGCAAAACCCGATGACGCCGCGTTTCCCGTTGTATCCCAGCGACTCCATGTGGCTGACAAGTTTCTTCAGATCAGCGATCATCTGATCCTCAAGCTTTGCCCGGTTGAACATAAGCTGGCTAACAACTTCCTTTGCATTATCCGAAAGCCTTGACATGACTTTCTCAATTTCTTTTTCATCTCTCCGTTTCTCCGGAGAGAGTGCCCAGAATGGCTGCATTGCCTCCATTATGATCTCCTGTGTAAATTTTCCCTTCTGCGCCTTCCGGGAATAGAGATCGGGAGCCACGGCTGCATAGCCCAGGTCGGTAATTCTTCGTACTACGGATCTTATAAAGTCTGTGAGTCCCCAAATCTCCTGAATGACCAGTACAAAATTTTTTCCCTCGTTTTGCGGAGTGGCGAGGAAAGCGTCCATCTCCTCCTTTTTTCCGTTGTCGAATTTAATCATTTTTTCCATATTTAACCACTAAATAGTGCTTAGTAAAAATTACATAAAAATATATTGGGTATATCAGGTAATAAATAATGCCTGATCCGAGAAAAGTGGAATATTAATATAAATAGATAAGGATAGGTTCAGATCTGCCTTCTATTATATATCAAGATGGATATTATGAGGCTTATGGCAAGATAGCCCACCATTATGGCAATACCCTCCCAGACGTAAGGAGTGTATGTGGTAACAGAGACTCTTCCCTCGTTCAAAACATGTATGTGGGTGAAGGTCAAGGGAGAAAGCACGGTGGTGACGACCCCGCCGCCATAGGTGAGAAGGAACCACGGCTCGATCTTGGTAACATCAAGAACTCCCTGCACGATAGAGAATATCAGGAACATTACAAGAAATGTCGCAACTATTGCGCTTGATCCATTTTTGAACATGGAGCTGAACAGGAAACCGAAACCTATTGCCGAGGCAGTGTAAAGAAGCGCCAGCAGATATGATTCTCCCACACCAACTGGAACGCCGTGGAAAAGATAGACCATACCCAATGCGCCAAGAATGTAATAAAGCGTAATTATAGCGGCACCGACAGCAAGAGCACCAAGGTACCGGCCTAGAAGGATTGATAATCTCTTAGAGGGCTGGGAAAGGACAAACGTCCCTGTCTTGAGTGAGAAGTCCGTTGCCATGGCGTCTCCGCCTAGGAACGATCCTAGTATGAGCACAACATCTCCTACAAAACTGTAAAAGAGCGTATCAAAGCCAACTTCATCCGATGGGACAGCTATTACCTTGAAAGCCATGAGGGAATAAATCAGTGCCGTTATCAGAGCCACAAGAACGAGAAAAACAATAAAGCGTCTTGTCCTCAAATAAAACTGAAGGTTCTGTTCCATATAAACCCTGATCTGGCTGCTGGTTGAGATCATAGAGTCCCCTCCCTGATCAGCTTTATATAGGTTTCTTCCAGGCCTTCTGTTCCGTTCTTTCCTCCGAATTTAACTGATACGTTCTCAACAGTATCGATCAGGAGAATCTTCCCACCATTGATGAATATTATATCATCTGCAACATCTGTGACCTCGTAAAGTAGGTGAGAACTCATTAGGATGAGTTTCTCCTTCTTCATCTCCTTCAGGACATTTCTTACGTCTTTTGCCTCTGCAGGATCCAGGCCCCCTGTGGGCTCATCAAGCAGTAATAAATCAGAATCAGGCAAGAATGTTGCAGCCAGCATTACCCTTTGCTTATTTCCCTTGGACATCTTTCCGGTCCTCTTTGTAAGCGATTCAAGGTGCAACTGATCCGAGAGTTCCTTTATCCTGGCCTCTGTATCACTATAACTCATGCCCCTGATCTTCCCCACAAAGTGAAGGAATTCAGAAGCGGTCTGATGCGGATAAGGCTCGGGTGACTCAACCAGTGTAGATATATTGGAAAGGGCTTCTGCCGGTTTTTCCCTCACATTTATGCCGTTTACGAGCGCCTCGCCCGAAGTTGGGAAAAGGAGATTGCTGAAGAGCTTCAGTGTGGTCGTTTTTCCCGCCCCGTTTGGGCCGAGATAGCCAACCAAACCAGGTTTGTCGAACTTGAAATTAAGACTGGTTACACCACGCTCAACTCCAAAGGTCTTGGTGAGATTGACTGCATTTATTTCCATTAGAGGGTCATATTGCCCGCCTTAATTAATTATTACATTTGCTTTAAATAGTGATATAGGTCGAATCGCACTGTCCAACCGGCTCTGTCTGACGCTATCTCAAGAACCACATCACTGCTTGCGTGCGACGTTTTTACCGTGTCCTATGGTGACTTTGAGAATCTCTACACCATTGCAGTCTACACACCGGTCATTGGGTCCACAGTAAACAACTGACTGGGTCTGTTCAACATGGTCCCCGGATCTGGAATCTGCGTTGCGTGACTCCATCAGATCTTCTGCATCGATCATGTACCATTTGAGGGTATTATTCTCAACAGATAGCAAATAGCCCCTCAGTTCCATCACAGAATACCCGGTTATAGGGTCATGGTCTTGCGTTAATGAATGAAGCGTGATCGAAACAATTCTGCTCCTGGCAATGGTCTTTGACAGGATTGACCGGAAATGAGCGTTTTGACTCTTGCTCTTGCCAAAGAAGAGTTTTCCATCACTCCTCCGGACATCCCATTCCTCAGATCCCCTTTCGGAAAGGAATATAATGGTCCCGGAGCTCATGACGTGCTCGTTTAGTTCTTCCATGAAGCTATCTACGTCTAAACTCATCAGATCACTGCAATATACATAAGAACGTATATATTCAATTGCCCATCTGCACGATCAAGAAAGCGAAATTTTTCCCTACCTTCACTGATGTAATGAATCTTCCCGGGCCGGTTATTCCAGAGAATGTAACAATATCCTAAACTACTTCCAGCGATGCAGGATCAATGATCGAATGCGAAAGCCTAGGCAAGATCCTCTTGTATGACAGGAGTGGGAAACAGCACCTCCTAGACCACGAAACTACTGTCAGAATGTGTGAATTAGCTCAGGAAGAAGGGATCGGTATAGATGAGGCAATAAAGCGAAATATAGAGCCATCGCTGAAGCTGCTGAAATTCCTGGACTGAATACGGAAACGATTTAATCCAGAATAGCATCTTTAATCATTGACTGAGGAACTGTCAGAAAGATTAGTGCGCGTTATCCCCGTGTTCAAAAAGGACCCGGAAGAATACACGGTTTCATTTATGTCCCTGATCTCAGGAAAACCAAGGTATTACTCGAAGTCCATAAAGAGAATAATTGAGATTGCGGATGAAATCTCCGTGCCAACCGAAATTGTCATAGGATATTCTGAGCAGGACAGCCCCGCAGCGGAAGCAGCCGTGGATATCAAGGCAGCCTTTCCAAGCGTGAGGGTCGTGAGGTTAAGTGGGGAAGTGTGCGGCACAAACAAGAGAGAACTTTCCACTAGGTGTTATGGGAAGTTCCTGGCCATTTTTGATCTTGATTACATATACGATTATTCGCACGCGGACATTGTTTTCAAATTCGTCAGTTTTGCGGAGAAGAGAATGCTTTTTTCTGAGTTGCCCATAATTCCTGCATCATTGCTTTCTGAAGCGGGAAACTGGAGAGACCTGACTGCAGGCGAGGATGTGGACCTCTACTGCAGAATCGCCATTTTATCTGGCATAACAGCCTATCCAAGGTCTGAGCTGGAAGATTTTGAATACATGGGACCTGGAGTACCATCAAACCAGGGCAGGTTGATTGAGAGGTTTCAGAAGAATTTCGTCAAAATTCGCGATCTGATGATTGGGTGTAACTACGGGGTACGAGATATGATGATATTCAACGGTAAAATGAGCCCATTGAGATCCGTCATGCTGTGGGTATTCTTCTCTGTGTGCCTCATTGGTACCAAATTTTCCTGGGTTCGGTCCCTCAGATACGACAGAAGCAATTATTTGATATTCATGGAAGATGTGATTGAATCCCTTGTTATCAGGGACTTCCTCAGATTTGATCGGCCAGAGGACAGAATCAGTCTTGGCCTCACCCGTAATGAGGTGAGATACATGCAGAAGAAGAGCAAGACGTGGAGGCAGGTCAGCGATACACTGTCGAAACATATTCGTGTTGATGACTAAAAATAGCTATATTATCTCCTGATAATGCATGTCAGCAGTTCTAATTGTGGTTTTGTGGACTAAGACATAAAAAGTAATTTATGTAACCGCGGGATTTGACCCAATATGCGTGATAGACGCATGCCTGATAAACGGTTATTGGCATTACTTTCGTTAGTGGTATTAATTATAGCGATGGCCCATCAAATAACCTTTACAGGCAGCCAGACCGGGAATTCATTTGCCATGGAAAATCATGCCATTGCAAGGATAGGAGACAGTATGAGCCACTCCACTTACTACCTGTTTCAGAATCTCACAGTGCCCAACGGATCCACACTCTACATTAACAACACTCATCTTATCATGGTTTCCAGCAGTCCCTCAGGCATGTCCATTGATGACTACGGTTCGCTGTACCTCAATAATTCCAGCCTGTCAACCGTTACGTCAAACGGATCTGGAACCTTCCCAGTCCAGCTCAATGTGGGAAATGCATCTGGAAACCTCCACGCATCCCTTTACCTGAAAAACAGTTCACTGCAATTCGGAGGGAGCATACTTGCTGTCAATTCCGCTGTAACGTTCATAGGATCTATAATAGGCTGTGAGAGCCAGGTCGATCCGGACCTTGTAATGGCTCTGGGCATGTCTTTCGAAAACTGCACTATATACTCTGGAAACACTATTTATGACAATTTTTTCCACACGCCCCAAACACAGCCTTATATCGACGGATCCATGAATTATTCTTTCAGCAATAAAACTGGTCCTCTCAGCGAAGAAGGGTATCACAGCATCCCACTTTCTCACGGGTACGATTCTTTCCCGGATTCGTATCTGGATACTGCAATATTGAACATTACCTACAGCGGAAATGATAGTTCCAGTAATGACTACGTGATCGTTTCAGATGGGGGCTCAACCATTGGAAACATAACCCTGCCAAGTACAGGCGGTATAGGCAGGTTGGAGAACTCCACATACTCATTCAAGCTTCCTGTTACGATCACCAGGTCAAAGGCATACTCTTCTAATGGGATTTCCGTGCACTATAATTTTAATCTTGAAACTACGGCAGAAATATGGAACATCTCTCTCGACCTTATCTCAAATGATACAGAATCATTTTATGGCCTCGAACACTTCAACGTTCTCCTGTACAATTCTACCATGATCTCCCTAAGGGACTCAATTGGGCTTGGTTTCCAGGAAATGTATAGCTATGGATATATGTTGAACCCACAGAAGAATATGATAATAGGATACGGAAACTCATCGGTATTCATAGTTGGAGATTATTCGTATTACTCACCGGAACACTACTGCTCCCCGCCCTTTCTGATGTACAATAATTCACGTATTTCGGTATATAAGATCGAACAGATGCAATTTATCACACATTACGGTGCATTTTACAATGCCACTCCCGTTGTGACGCCATGCATGATTCCTGCCCACCTGGACAGTAACGCCAACGCGTCGAATGGCCAGATCGCTGCAGTGCTGGAGCACTCCCCGCTGGTTAAGTTAATTGCCAAAGATGGCCCCATATTCGAGGAGCCACTGATCGAGGCGACCATGAACGCGTCAGAGCACCCTGAGTATCTCGGAGATTATTCTGTATCAATGGCCTCGTCAAATTGGTATTTTTCGATCAGTACGTTCCCCTGGTGCCTGAGCAATCAAACAATGAATGTCTTCCCATTGAATCTGCCTGCTATGTTTCTGTATTCGCTTCCCAAATCCGTTTCAGTGGGATATTCCACTTTTCAGGTGGGACTGCAGGCAACCTCTGGTGTGACTATCACTGGATTCAGCGCTGAGCTTTCAGGCCGTTTTGGGAGCATGTACCTCGTCAACACAACAGCCCCTATTTCAAAAGCAGGAGGCTTATCGTCCTTGAGCTTCAACTGCTATGTACCTATTTCCGTGAATCCCGGTGTCTATGATCTGATTCTGAGGATTGATTCCGCTGGATATTTCCTCACTGGTGAAAACTTAACAGATTTTGCAAACATCACTGTCCTCCCAGATATCCATCCGTCAGTTTCGAGTTTCATCGCAGGCATTAACGGAAGGAATGTCTCTGTTTCTTTCAACCTGTCAAATTCAGGCCTGAACAGTATACTCTACAATGTCGTTCTTCGCACTGAATTCTCGGATGGCGAGATCGGGTCAGTGCAGTCACTGAAGAATTTATCAGCTAATTCATTCAGTACGATCAAATTCAACCTCTACGCGCCTGAGAACATATCAGGCTTCCAGGTACTTCTCATTCCACAAAACACCAATCTTTCCAAATCGATGGAGTACAATTATACCTGCAACCTCACTGTGAATGTCCGGAAACCGCACTCACCTGCATCGGAGGTAATGCCCACAAGCGAGATTGTGCTGGGAGGATCTGTGGCTGCAGCTCTCGCTCTAATCTCTATATACGTTTACGATGCCAGGAAGAAGAGGGTATATTACTTCTGCACGAAATCTGGCGAAACCACCAAAATAAAGCGAATATGCAAAAACGCACAATCTAAAAAACAGAAGAGTGAAACAGCCCTTAAGAAGCGCGAAAAACAAGATCACAGTTCGCCATGATATCGCCGACCGTGCTTGGAAATTTATTAATATGGCGTCAGGATGTCCTGACAATGAGTAACTTCCTAATGGTATTGTTGCTTTCCGCTGTCATGGGACTTTCAATATTCATTGCACTTCCCCTATTTGCGAGAAGGAAGATGAGTAACCTTAACATGCGCCTTCTGGGATCCGTGGCAGTCGGAATACTTATATTTCTCGTTGCAGACGTCTTCTCAGATTCAGCCTCTATTATGTATAATGGTTCTCTTGCGGGATATGGTACAGACCCATGGTATGATCTGGTATTCTTGATTTCTCTTGTTCTTGGCTTCGCCATGCTCTTCTTCGCGGAAGGAACTAAAGACAGTGGAAAATCACCGTACAGGCTCTCCTTCTTCATTGCACTGGGGATCGGATTCCAGAATCTCACGGAGGGCCTCGTTTTTGGCGCCTCATTCAATTCAATAGGACTGCTGGGCGTGACGGTTGTCATACTTGTCGGATTCATCCTGCAGAACATAACGGAGGGCTTTCCCATCGTTTCGCCCTTCATAGGTATGGAGAGCCAGAAAATACTCCCCATCGTTTCCCTGTTTCTTATTGGTGGCCTGCCAACGATCATCGGTGGCGGGGTTGGCTACTTCTATTCTTCCAGTTTATTCAATCTCTTCTTTGATGGCCTTGCAATTGGAGCCATGGCATACGTTATCTTCCCCATAATTGGGAGTCTGCTTAGGAACGGGGAGAGACATTCTGCACGTTTAATATATGCAGGAACCTTCATTGGATTTGTTGCAGGTTTCCTGGTGAATCTAATATGAACTCCAGGGTGCGTAGAAGAATCTGCCTGTAAGTTCAACTTTCCTGCAGTGGTAAAAAATATTCATTAAATCCCACTGCATGACTCGCCAAATGGAATCTGCCGAAATCGTCATCATAGGTGGCGGAATCGTCGGACTGTCCGTAGCTGCCAGTCTGTCCGAGAATAACCGGGAGATTTATGTCCTGGAAAAAAACCGTGTATTGGGCCTGGAGACGAGCAGCCACAACAGTGGGGTCATCCATTCCGGAATATATTACCCGCCTGGATCGCTAAAGGCTGTCCTTTGCAGGAAAGGAAATGAGCATATTTACAGCATATGTGAGAAATACCATATACCTTTTAGGAAACTTGGAAAGCTGATCGTAGCAACTGATGATTCCGGTATTGCAGAACTCGAGAAACTGTTAAAAAACGGTGAAAGAAATGGTATACAGGATTTGAGGATGCTTGACAGTGATCAGATCAGGACAATTGAACCAAACGTCCTAGCGAAAAGGGCTATATATTCCCCGTCTACCGGCATAATAGAGCCTGACAGCCTTATGGATTATTTCAGGGCAAAGGCATTGCGGAACGGCGTGACATTCGTTCCGGAAACCATGGTTACTGGAATATCCAGAATATCAGACGGTTATGAACTGATGGGGGTCAGCTCAGGGCAGAGATTCAGCATAAGATCGGATACTGTTATAAACAGTGCAGGCCTCCAGTCGGACCGAATAGCTGAAATGGCAGGGATAGACATAAATAGTGCTGGGTACAGGCTTCACTACTGCAAGGGAGATTATTTCAGGCTGTCTGGCCCGCCGCCTGTAAGGTCCCTAGTATATCCGGTTCCAAACGGGCCTGGCCTCGGAATACATCTCACCCCTGACATGGCGGGGTCCATTAAGCTGGGACCAAACGCATATTATGTGGATAAGGTGGACTACAAAGTGGAATCAAGCCCTGTTGAATTTCTGGATGATGTTATAAAATTCGCCCCCTCAATTGCAGATCGCGAGATCGTTGCAGACTCATCAGGGATACGGCCGAAACTCCAGGGGCCGGGTGAAGGGTTCAGGGACTTTGCCATTCGTCATGAAAAGGACAGGGGATTGCAGGGTTTCATCGATCTCATTGGCATTGAGTCACCTGGGCTGACCGCGTCTCCTGCCATAGGGGAATATATTTCGCAGATATATGATAAAGAAATAAAGCACTGATTGCCTGCAGGTTCTGCTGACGTCTTTTTATCTTAATCTGTAGTTTTGAACTGTGTTGAAATCTTAAATAGCCGCCAGAAATTAGAGTAGAATCTTGGAAACCCCGTACGCTTACAATATCCGCGGTCTTGACAGAAGGATCTGGATACTTGGTGCAACCAGATTCATCAGAGCCTTTGGAAGAGGGTCGTCCTTCATATTCGTCCCGCTCATATTCATTGAAGTATACCACATAGGGTTCGTGGAGACAGGTTTCTTCATAGGATCAGCGACCCTTTTAATGGCATTTATTCAGTATTTTGCGGGGATACTCACCGACCGGATAGGCAGGAGAACCATTCTTGTTTACTCCCAGATACCTGCTGTGGTATCCTATCTTCTCATATATTACACGATAGCAGTTCCGGACTATTTCATCCTTCTTTTGCTTTCTTGGTATGGAACAATCATCATCAACTCGATCCAGTATCCGGCCGTACAGGCAGCAGTTGCCGACGTCACTTCCATTGGTGACAGGCTTTCCGGGTATACTGTTATGAGGGTAATGGCGAACCTGGGCATTGCTGTCGGACCACTTTTGGGAGCGTACCTGGCATATTTTGGCCTTCAGTACATTTTCATTATTTCAGCTGCCGTAACTGTTATTGAGATTTTCATGCTCTATTACATGTTCAGGGAGAGCTATGTACCATCGGCATATGATCCCCTGAGGAAGGGTGATCTTAGTCGCGCTTATACCAAAGATAGATTTTTTATAGTCTTCATACTTGTTGGGCTCGTTTTATCCATATTCATGCGGCAGAGGGGATCCACATTCACGGTTTACACAATAGTTGTTGAAAACCTGCCCTACTCCTATCTTGGTTATGTCTGGGCGCTGAACGGCGCGCTGGTCGTGATCCTCCAGATGCCGTTCCTCAGGCTTATGACAAAATTTGGAAACCCAATGATGTGGAGAGGCATAGGGACCGTGTTCTATGCCATCTCATTCCTGATACTTTCTTCGTCTCCAGTATTCTTCATACTTCTGTTATTCATGACAGTGTCCACATTTGGGGAAGATCTTCTGTCACCGACAACGCAGAGCATTATTACCACACTTGCCCCAGGGAACATGCGTGGGTCGTATGTTGGAGTATACAACCTCTACACCAGTTTTGGAGCCTTCGCCGGGGCAATCATAGGACTTTATCTCCTGTTCATACTGCAGAACGTGACAGCGTATTACTGGATATACATGGCAGTTGGAACCCTTGCAGTAGCGATCCTTTATGTTGTGATGAGCCCCATGTTCACCAGGAGATTTCATCACATTATGAAGGCTGATCGGCCCAAGGACACAAACCAGCCTGTTTAAACCGTTTTTACAGGATCGTAGACTTGCATGATCTTCCGGTCTTTAGATCATGAGCTGGGAAACTACAGAGGTCAAATTCTTGGATCGTGAAACGGCTGAAGTTACCTAGATTTTAACGTAATACCCTCAATTTTTGTTTCAGAGTTCACTAATAAGGATGATTCGTCTATAAGTTTACACGAATGCAGTTTTAGTTGCTCTTAATATGGAGCTCTCGATATGTATAACATGGGGTGAAATAGTGGGTAACAATCGGGAGACTCTTGTGATCACGGTATGTCTAGTGCTTGCGGCGGTCATCTCTGTCCTGATGCTGAACTACCCGCGCCTTTTCTCAATTTTAGATATGATTGTTGCTGTAAGCATAATTTTGGTCATCATGGCTATAATCCACTACACAAGCAGGAACTGACGCAAAGAAGTCTGAATATCCTCTCGGTAAAGCATAAAACTTGACATATAAGAAACGATTGGATATTCAGTTACTTTTTCTCCGCTTCCATGCGTACCAAGCGCAAATTACAATTTTCCGTGATCGCATGAAGACCACTCAATAAAAAAGCAATACCAGATAACCGGAAGACACATTCAGATTGGAATAAAACCATCGAGGATTGAGGGCTCTTCCCGTGTTTTCTCTTCGTTGGGATCGAAGAGAATTCTTTCTGAATCTTCTGTCGTTGCGAACAGTAAACCCAGGGGGGGCTGGCCCCCTCAATCACAATTGAGAACAGAATAACACGATTAGCTTTTTTATGCTCGGAGATGTACGCGTTCAGCAGAGAGCAATCTCCTGCTATTTACAAAGTCAGTTGGTCCGCAACCAAATTCACCTGCAAATTTCTTTTTCTGCCACACCTGTGATTTACCTTGTTCACACGCAGTTTGAAAACATAGTTAGGTATGATCAATTAATCCTCGTTGGTCGAGAGTTCCACAGTACTGGAGCTC
>JAVYSB010000010.1 GCA_038729425.1 Thermoplasmataceae archaeon
ACGATTTATTGCAGCTTGCCCAGAAAACTGAGGGGTTCTCCGGAAGAGACCTGTCCTTTCTGTGCAACGAGGCAATCCGCAACATGCTCAGGAGAGCAAACTCCAGTCTCATAAACAGCATGGAGGATGGGCAGAACAACCCTGCTAGCGGAACGACAAAATATCACGTCTCAAGCCTTACAAAGGCGGATTTTGAGGCCGCCCTCAATAATGTGAAACCTGTTGTTACAGAAGACATGATGGCTAAATTCACCAGCTGGAGCCAGGAGTTTGGGGGGAGGTGACTCTTCATATCGCTTTTTAGGGGTTCAAGGGAGAAAGAGGAAGTGGTCCATCAAACAAGCAATGACTACGCGAGTTATTTTGGTTCGAGTGAATTAAGACAGGTGGGGTTTGACAGGGATCGTGCCAGGATATTTCTTTCTCTGTGGAGCAGATTCGGCAACAGGTCTTACCTCAAGAGGGCTGGTGCCAGAACACTGGACAGGGACGTAAAGAGGCTCTATGTTGCTATGGACAGAGCCACACAAGACAAGACAGATCTCATTGGGCAGATAGAAAGACTCAGGTCCGAGATCCGCGATGCAAGCTCCGAAGAGAAGAAACTGAAAACTGCCGTACTGGATTCAATGGAAAAAAGACTTGATGCAAAGAGGGTGCAGTACGAAGAGCTGGAGACAAGGTTTAAATTCTTGAATCTGGTCAAGACACTGGCAGAGACGCGGAGCATTCTCGGGGATTCTCTGATCAGGAAGGTCGACAATGCAGTCCGGAATACTCACTTCACTTCGGAAGTAGACCAGGAGATAAGGAGTATGACACTAAATCACACAGAAATTGCAGAAGCGATGGATAAACTCGGCACTTCGATAGATGTGTACGTGAAATCAGCAGAACGCGATAACGAGAGAGAGGTGCTCTACTGAATGCCATTCCTGAAGAGAGAAAGCCAAGAGGAGAAAGATTTCAAGCTCAAGGTAAAACTGGCAGAACTGAAGAAGAAGACTGAGGAATATGCAGGGCAATGTGAGAGGTTGTCAAGGAATTTTGAACAGAAAGCCGCAGAGGCATCAAAAATTGATAACAGGACTCTTGCGAGGAACTTTGCATCAAAGAGCCTTCAGTTCGAGATACAGGCAAAACGGGCGAAATCCTTCCTGCTCATCATTTCAGACCTGGAGATGAGCAAGGAGCAACAGACGATCATGAATTCGATCTCGTCAGCGATGAAAGACTTCCTGCAGGCGGTGGGAAATGGGAAAATGAACTCCACATGGGCTACTTCGCTGAGAGTGGATATCGACAGAGCAGTTGACGAGTCGGTGAAAATGGATGGCTATTTCGGGGATTTCCTCGATACGCTTTCCAGCCAGGCCATTGAAGCCACAAATCTGTCGGATGAGGAAATCTCTAGAAAACTGGATGAGAAATCCAGGACCCAGCCCGGTGATCCCGTTACTGCATTCAATGATGAGGAGCTGGACAAGAGGATAGAGAAGGGCCTGAAAAGACTCAGCGAATCTAAACAGAAAACTGAATGAACCAACTCTTATGAGGATTGGTGGTAGAATTCCCGCCTTGAGGAGCAATCATTTTGATATCCACAGAGTTCAGTCGCCCCGGGTAGAACCAATATCGCTTGTACCCCTGAATTAGAACTTCTAATATTTTCTGATGTTATCATATCTGAGGCTTCACAGTTTTAATGCATCTGGGGTAATGGAAAGCTCACGTGGAATAAGAGAGGTGGAGCATCACCTGCACCTAAGTTTTTATAACATCCGGGTTTTCCCTATTGATACTTCAATGAAGATACTTGTTAACTGTGCTCTGCCTTATGCAAGCGGACCACTTCACCTCGGGCATATTGCCGGGGCATATCTTGGCCCTGACATATTCGTTAGATTTCAGAGAATGATGGGTAATGAGGTTGTTTACATATCCGGCAGCGATGAATACGGCACGCCAATTACAATAAAGGCTGATAAGGAGCACAAATCTCCCAAGGAAATTGCAGATTTCTACCACAATGAACATTTAAGCACCTTCAGGAGTCTGGACATAAACTTCGACATTTTTTCAAGAACCACCGATCCCATGCATACGGAGACCACATCGGAGTTTTTCCTTGATCTCCTGAAAAAGGGCTACCTCGTTGAGCGGAGCATGATAGCCCCATACTGCCCCGGCTGCGAACGTTTCATGCCGGACAGATATATAGTAGGTACCTGTCCAAATTGCGGCTATAAGGATGCGCGCGGAGATCAGTGCGATGAATGCGGCAAGACGCTTGACGCCAGAGAACTTATCAACCCGATATGCTCCCTATGCGGCACTGTACCGGAATTCAGGGAAACAAACCATTTCTTTCTTAGGCTTGATCTCCTGCAGGATCAACTGCTTGAGTGGATCAACACCAAGAAAGACTGGCGGCCTAACGTGATCAATTTCACGAGGAACTTCATCAAATCAGGTCTGAAAGAGAGGCCCATCACACGGGACTTAGATTGGGGAGTGCCCATCCCTATAAATGGTTATGAACACAAGAGAATTTATGTCTGGTTCGAGGCACTGATAGGGTACATCTCGGCATCTCGGATTTATTTTTCAGGCAAAAACGAGCCGGATGAATGGAAATCTTACTGGCAGGATCAGCAAGTGCCGATATACAATTTCATGGGAAAGGACAACATTGAATTCCACACAATCATCTGGCCCGCGATGCTTATGGCGAAAGGGGGCCTTAACCTTCCATATCGCGTTGTCGCCAATGAGTACCTGAGGTTCAGGGGGGAGAAGTTTTCAAAGAGCAGGGGAATCGGGTTCACTGTGGACGAGATCCTGAATATCGTGCCGAAGGACTATTTGAGATACTACATGGCAAGCAATCTTCCTGAGGGCGGTGACACAAACTTCTCAATGGAGGAACTTGTTGACAGGGTCAACACCGAGTATATAGACAAGTTTGGAAATTTTGTAAACCGGATTGTTTCATTCTCAGCATCCCATTTCCCTGAAGTCACCGCTGCTGGGGAATATGACACGGAGGACGTTCAGGTGATCAATTATACTGTGGAAAGATTCGAGGCCTGGAAACGCGCACTGGAGGATGTCCAGATTAAGAAGGGTTTGCAGGAGTGGCTTGATCTCGTGAAGTATGCAAATTCCTACTTCAACCGGTCAAAGCCCTGGGATCTGATCAGGAACGACAGGGAGGCTTGCCTGAGAAAGCTTCACGTCAGCCTTGGCGTTGCAGAAGCGCTCGCAATGATGATCTATCCATACACGCCTTCATCCTCTGAATTGATAAGAAAGATGATCGGATCTGGCAATCTATCGATACCCCCATCATTATTCTCCACAAGGACTTATAACCCAATAAAGGGGGAGCCACCATTCAAGAAAATGGACATTACCGCAGCAAATCCAAATAGCATGGATCTCGTTGTGGGAAAGATACTTGAAGTATCACAACACCCCAACGCGGACAAACTGTATCTGATAAGGGTCTCATTCGGAGACTCGGAAACGAGGATAGTTTCGGGCCTCAGGGATTTTTACACAGCAGATCAATTGCTTGGCAGGAAAATCATCGTTGTCAGGAACCTAAAGAAAGCCCGCATTAGAGGGGAAGATTCCAACGGGATGCTTCTTGCTGCCGACAATGGGGATATCGTGAAACTCCTTGCCGTCCCGGATCAAGTTGTTGAGGGCAGTACGGTTAGTGTGAACGGGTATCCATATAACGGTAAGGGCATCATCACCATTGACGAAGTCCATGGGTACTCCATGAAAGCTGAATGTTCATCGGGAATATGCAGGGTGCAGGCATCAGTTGATGGGAAGAGGGGTTATCTGCAGGTTTCAAGTGAATACGTTTTTGTGTCAGAAAAGGTGATGGACGGATGCAGGGTGAAGTAGGTGTTCCCGGGGTTTCATGGTGTTGGGATTTGAACCCTGACGGATGAGAACTTGCGGTTGGCACACACAAAGCTCCGTAAGCGATCTTATTTTAGTGATCTAGAGATGATAGCCTGAATTCGGTGAAAGAGAGAAGAATCTATCTGGTCAGGCATGGGGAGACTGAATGGAATGCAATGCACATCATGCAAGGACAGTTGAACCCTGGCTTGAACGATGTTGGCAGGGCCCAAGCCATGAGAACCGCTTTAAAATTGAAGGAAACAAATGTCGAGGTTATTTTTTCCTCCGATCTGACTAGGGCTGTTGAAACCGCGAATTACATTTCTGGTCAGCTTCACATTCCAGTCTCACAAATTTCATCACTACGGGAACGTGGATTGGGGAAGATTTCCGGCAAAACCATTGAACAGATCAGAAGTGAGTATCCAGGATTGAAATTCGAAGGGTTGATGCCGGATGCAGACTCAATCGAGGGGTCAGAACCACTGGAAGAATTCAGAAAAAGAGTGGCGAGCGCCTTTAATTATTGTATATCTGTCCACGATGGAAACATAGCAATTGTTACCCACGGCGGTTCGATAAAGGCAATACTTTCAAGTATTGATCCATCAAGAGATTATCCGATCGTTAATAACGGAAATATTACTGAATTAATAGATAATGGTCGCATTATCATTTGGAAAATTTCCTTTTAGATCGTTAGCCTTAACTCTTCCGGAAACTTTCTCCCTTCCGCCCTGACCAGCAAATGAAAGGCAGCACGGCAATTGCAGATCCAGGGATATATGTCTTCCAGGGATTAGCTATAAATTATAGATCCAACCCTTTTCTTTGCCTCATTGATCGCATCGCGTAGATCCTGGGACTTTTTTGTATCTATCCTGTCAGCGTTCATGATTATAACGTCGCGAATTTCCATTAGGTCAGTAAGGAAGTCAAACTTCCCAATGAGTTCTGCCTGCTGCCTCCCCTCCCTGATCCTTTGAACTGCTTCCCTGTTCTCCTTCAGGTACTCCCTGCCTTTTTCGGTAATCCTGTATATTTTCCTTCCTTCGTCTTCCTGTTGAGAGATCATCTCCATATCCTGCAACGTCTGGAGCGTTGGGTAGATCAGGCCTGGGCTGATTGGACGTCGATACACCCCCTGCAATTCCTGGATAAGAGCGTAACCGTGCATGGGTTTCCGATCAAGGGTTTCAAGAACCGCAAGTCCAAAATTCCCCCTAATCCATCCAGGTCTCGGGCTCGGCTCACCGCCAAACCATACTCCACCGTGAGGCCCGTGACGACCTCTATATTCTCTCATGTTTATTCAGAGTGTATATCTGTTGATATATTAATAAACTATCTCCTTTTAGCGACCCATTTGATATATCAATAGATATATTTATTAATAGCTCTCGCATAACAGGACTGAGGTGAAAAAATGCACGGA
The DNA here is from genome assembly GCA_038729425.1 of Thermoplasmataceae archaeon. Lineage (NCBI taxonomy): Archaea > Methanobacteriati > Thermoplasmatota > Thermoplasmata > Thermoplasmatales > Thermoplasmataceae > Thermoplasmataceae archaeon. The sequence goes on from JAVYSB010000010.1 coordinate 5,360, forward strand.
TATTATGGTGATGAATTCGGCTGTCATGGCCGCCACTATGGAAGGGGTCCTCATGGGTACTCCGAAGAATACTGGGGGGAACCAACCGCCGAGGACAAGAAGAAATATCTGCAGGAGAGGAAGAGACACCTTGAGTTTATGCTCAAAGATGTTGAAGGCAGACTTGCAGAGCTAGAGAAATAAGAAAGGTGGGTTCTACAGAATCCACTTATTTATTGAGTTCCTGAATTTTATTGAACGTATTCAGGCATCAGGACACGTTTTTGAAGGAAGGTGCCGGTTAACAATTAACGGTTTTATTAACGGTTCCCGGAAGCTCGTCATCTTAGTATAGGCAACCCGTTTGAACAGGTCTATCGATAACGGCCTCCATAAGTTGGTTTCAGGCCCAATCCCAAACTATCTCCATGTTTGAAAACAACTCTTTATCTCAGGGTAACGATAGTGTGCAGGTGACGGAAGAAATCACCTCCTCAGGAAAAGTCTCCAGCCGCACGCTCTATATAATTTCTCTAAATCACTTTGTGAACGACAGTTCAACTTTTCTCATCGCTTCGCTCTTTCCTGCAATGGAAATAGCCTTTGGCTTTAAAACGTATTACATCGGTATACTTGTGGCCGTAGGTTACATGATCAATGTGGCATTCCAGCCTTTAACTGGTATGGCGTCCCAACGTTTTGATCCCGGCAAGCTTCTTCCTCTTGGCATTTCAATAATGGCAGTATCAATGGTGCTATTTGCCATTTCCGGAACCTTCGCGATGATGATGGTATCCGTAATCATCATGAGGATCGGTTCAAGCTTCTTTCATCCGGTAGGGGCCACAGCGATTTCTAGGACATATTCAGGAAACCAGCTTGATTCATCTATGGGAATTGAGAGTGCCTTCGGTAATCTCGGCATGGTTTTCTCATTCATGCTTTCTGCTCCCCTCTACCTGATCCTTGGATGGACTGGGCCTTTTCTTATTTATGCAGCATTAGAGTTCCTGACGGTAATTTTCACACTGTTCACACTTAGTAGAGATTCCCTGGTTAGAGAGAGGGGGAAAAAGACTAACGTAGATGAAGTGAATTTGCCAGAAATCCGATCAATAAGCAGGAAAACATGGAAGTCAGGAAAGAAAAGAAACTATTTCCTCTACATACCCGTGTTCTTTGTAGTTACGGCATTCATTACTGGTGCCACAAATACTGTATTTGGAAACTTCGGGAACCTGCTACTTTTTCACAGAGGGTTAAGTATTTCGCTTTCCAACGACTTGATTGCAATATGGGTAGTATTTGCGTTCTTCGGGGCTCTGGTTACAGGCAGACTTACAGTGATGATGTCGCGAATGAAATTACTGATTCTTTCATATATTGTATCTGGGATGAGTTGCCTCAGCTTTGCACTTTTTTCAGGTAACATCCTCCCGTCGACTATTTCTCTTGCACTGAACGGTTTCTTCCTGGGGATTGTATATCCTGCCACTTACTCTGAACTGGGAGATCTATCTTCTAGATTAGGAAGTTCCGGTTCCTCCTTTGGAATTCTCTTCTCAAGCCAACTGATCGGGTCATCCATCTTCGGTTACCTTGGTGGGTATTTTTCATATACGTATGGCCTTGCGTCAGTCTTTGAACTGACCTCATTTCTCCTGATACTTTCTGTGGGCATTGTTTCAATATGGAGTTACAGGTTTAGGCCAACATTCCTTGGTACTGCAATGGTGAAGTGAACAGTTTCATTATCTGTGTGCACAGGATTCACCAGAGTAGGAGCAAAGGCGATTTCTGGCAATTTGATAAGCAATATATATCGTACTAACTCTTCAGGTCGAATGTTCCTCATATTTCTTAAATTATCAGAGATTTCCCCAGCCAATGTTGTGATCCATTCGAGGCTCCACTCCTGCCACTTCGAGGAAACAAAAAAATTATGTGTCTTGAATCTCTTGCCTTCATATGTCGGGGACCCGCGATCATAGGTTCTATTGGGTTGATGTATTTGCGGACAAGCCCTATGAGGGAAACCCGCTGACCGTAGTCCTTGGCTCTCAGGACCTTGATGATTATTCCATGCACAAAATTGCGCAAGAATTTGGGAACTCAGAAACCACTTTCGTGGAGGCATTCTCATCAGTTGAGGAAAATATAAAAACCAGAATATTTGGACTGACTGGAGAAATGCCTTTCGCTGGACACCCCTCTCTTGGAACGGCTTTCGCGGTGCGTGGAAACAGCGGAGCGCGGGAAGTATCTCTCGGGTTGAAAGTCGGGAAGATCAGCATAACGTTTGATGATCTTGAGGAAGGTACACTGTGTGAAATGACCCAGCCTGACCCCGTGTTCGGGGAAATTCACTCCAAGGATATGGTTGCAGAAGCGATTGGGGCAGATCCGGATTCGATAAGAGACGATCTCCCCGTGGAAACAGTGTCAACAGGTAATTCATTCGTGCTCGTTCCTTTCAATAGGCTAGAAGATCTTAGCCATTTCCATATGTCAGTGGATAGAGCTGTGAATTACCTTCACTCACACCAATCCAGGTTCTTCTACCTGTACTCATTTGAAACCCAGGATAAGCGTAACCTGATCCATGCGAGAATGATATATGAAAAGGGGGAGGATCCGGCGACAGGGTCTGCCGCTGGACCACTGATTGCCTATCTGCTCAAATATGATATTGTCGGTTCATCAAAATCGGTATGGATAGAGCAGGGTAGCGAGATCAGGAGGCCCAGCAGAATCAGGATAAGGGGAATAAAAGCAGGAGATGAAATAAGGTCCATAAAGGTCGCTGGTAAATGTTTCAAGATCGGAGAGGGGATCATAAGCATCTGACGAGTCAGAAGATCCCAAGTCTGTAGTCCTTAAAGTAAGTAAACACCTAGTCCAGGGGGCTATGAGACGTTATCCATGCAATAAAAGTTTTATGGACAATGACCTTGAAAATTTATCTGAACAACTTAATTTTGGACATACTTTCCGCCTTCCAGTGTGATACATTCTATCAGGCCCCTGTTCTTACTTATGATGTGAATGTCTTCTGGCGTTGATTGATCACATTACGTGTGCTGGATTTATTTCTTTAATTGTACCACAATCAACTAATATTTTATCAATATAGTTTTAACTATGAGCAAATCATCTAAGACTGCCATTGCTGTAGTCATCTCTGCATTGGTGATTTCGGCTGGCGCTTATGTATATTTCTCTCAATACTATAACAAAGGCGTAATGAATGTGTACGTTCAAGACACTCCACTGACAAACGTAAACGCGGTATATGTGACATTCAGTGCTGTTGCTGTTCACGGAAACGCTTCCGGGTGGGTGAACTTTACAACTGGAAAAACTACGGTCAACATATTGAATCTCGATACAACCAATGCGAGCCTGCTGAAATCAGTCAGTCTTTCAGCCCAGACATTTACCATGATTCGGCTCTACATCTCATCAGTGAACGTTACTGTGCTTGGCATCAACATTTCATTGATTTTATCCGCGCCATTCGCATTTGTAAACCACCCATTCACGGTGTCTGCACATTCGACAACTGTGGTGCATATAGATTTCAATCTGATCAACGACATAAACCTGCAGTCTAGAGTATTTACGCCATACGTTGGGATAACCGTTTCATGATGTAACGACGGTTATGCCACAGTGTTTCCTCTCTAATCTGCGATAGGAAAATAAGACGTTCTTTCCATTTCTTTCAATGATCAACGGGCTCGAACTTCACGTTTTTTTTGCCAGGTAACTTTTTCTGAATAAATAAAAAAAATTTTGATGAGACCCGAAATTGCATATGTGCGATTGGATGCCAAAGATAGACCACCCATCAAGATGCATTTTCAGAAAGCAGTATACGTGAATATGCTTAAGCGTGTGAAGACCTGGAGTAATGTCCTTTTACAGACTCAGCGAATGTTTGTTACTGGGGCATCAGACGCTGACAGACTATACCTGGACAGCCATATGGTGATCTGGCTGAATGTTGATGCATCTGGCAGGAAGTTGTGTTTCAGATGCAGGAAGCACTACCTGTCCGGTCAGTATATTTCTCCAAATCAAAGATCAACTTCGATAAAGCCATTCTCCTCCCTTGCGGGGAAGGTCCTGAGGCCGAGTTTATCCATTGGAGCGTTGGGCGCAACAAAAGGTGGCGTGGTCATTTTTCCATCCTTGAGATCAAACTCTGCGTCATGGCAGAAACATTTCACCTTTCTGCTTTCGGCCTCCACGCTTCCCAGTATGCATTTTGCATGGGAGCATACGCCATCTATTGCGTAAAGAGATGCGCCAATTTTTGCAATGAAAATCACGTCATTGCCAATTTTGACGCTTGCTCCTTTCGCCTTCTCAATCGCCTTCACGGAAATTGTCCTGTGCCAGCTCATAATGACGTCATGCGAGTCCAATAATAACCTTTGCCGTGGATTTAAGCGCACCAGAGACTCAAGAAAGGAATCCTCAGCAGTTATGAGCAGCGAATATGCTATGATTACTTATGTGTCATTCTTGATCTATAACCACCCATAGAGTCTGGGTGTTGCTCGACATGCAGTAATATTTCTCTAGATGGAAAAATAAATTTTACGATGGAAGTTTTTTCACATCAGCGCTCCGCTTTTCTACGCCTCGGAAAGGGATACAGTTGTAGAGAACAGGAAAGTTAAAAACAGGGCTGACTTACAAATATTATCCTTGATAGTGAAAAGAAAACCAATACAGGGGAGGAATAAACATGGTCATTAGGGATAAAGAGCTTTATGCAGGCAGATTGACATATTTATTATACCTGATTTCCGCACTGGCCATATTCTTCATTGTCAACGTTTCCACCGGTACGCTGAGCTTTGCATTCAGATCCGCGATTTCTCCGTTTGATCAAGACACCCTCTTCCCATTGACATATTCGCTTGCCATCCTGTCCTTCTTTCTGTCTATTTATTGGTTCAGGCATTTCCAACTTCTTTCGTTACCTTACGCAACGGGTGTTCCTTTCCTTTGGGTAATTTTTTTCGAGATACTATGGCAGAATTCATTTGCGATCTCTGGAGCATTCACCGATAATCTGACATCTGAAGTGATTCTCTTGAGCTGGCTCTTGGTTGGTTTTTTGTCGTTTCCAACCTGGAAGCTGGACAAAGTCACAATGGTCGCGTTTCTCTTGTTTTTAATGGGCTGGATGGCATGGCTTGGGGACGGATACCCTCAGATGCCTTCTGCGAGAGGGTATATCTTCAATATCACGCTTAAAATAGGAGCTTTCTTGGTGATAATTGCCCTGGTGACGCCAAGAAGATCTGAGATCAGGCCCTATAAACAAAATAATTGAGATCAACTGTGTATATGCGTTAACCATGCTCCAAAAGAGGTTACTTACACCTAATTACCTGACGATGCCAATTATGCTTATCGTATTCTCTCGGATCCAGCGAATATGCTTAAAGCGGGTCTACTTAACGTTTAACAGGTTGTACACTCTCTTTTTTTGCATCAACCACGGTTAACAGAGTCTGGTTACATGGCACATAAGGTAAATTGTGAATATATTTATATATTGAAAAATTTATTATATGGGGATTAATTTACCATTGACTTCTTTGATTCTCATGACTCTCACAAAATTTGAAAAAGCAAGGATTATTGGCGCTAGGGCACTTCAAATATCGATGGGAGCCCCTGTTATAATTGATGTACCAAACACTATGGTTGATCCAGTGGATATTGCAATACTTGAATTCGAAAACAATGTGATACCTATAACCATAAGGAAGGCAGAGAAATAAGTTTTTTTTTCACCCATCTTTTTTTTATGCGAGTTGACAGATCAGGAATGGTTCTACATTCACATTGAATTTTGGAATAAGCCAGATGAATGGAATGATTTTGTTAGCCTTTATTTCTAAGACTAACAGTTCATGAATCAATTCTGCTCGTGACGGGTGGAGGTAGTAAATGCGAGTGATTAATAACCAAAATTCACTTCAAAAAAGGAGAACATGACTCCAAAGAGGAAGGTAGACCTCTCAAACAAAGAAGGATCTAAAGCTGAGGAACAGAACACCTTTGACTTCTTTGTAGGAACATGGTTAGGGAAAAACAGGAAGATCAAAAATTATCCCTCAGAAACAGAAGAATGGGTCGAATTTGACAGCATTACTGAAGCACGGACACTGTGGAATGGTAAGGGAAACATGGATGAGACAGTATTCCATGATCCTGAAGGTGACCATACCGGTTCAGCTGTAAGGATATATGATGCTGCAACCAAGATCTGGGCAATCTATTTTTTCTCTCCGGGCAATCTTCAGGTAAGCCCTCCCCGCATGGGGAAATTCTTTGATAACACAGGAGATTTCTTCGGGCGCGACACATACCGTGGTCAGCAGGTCATGGCAAGATCTAGGTGGGAAATCGGCACTTCTAGACACCCAAGGTGGGAACAGGCATTCTCGACTGACTGTGGTAAGACATGGAGGGTTAACTGGCTGATTCAGTTCAGTAAACAGTAAGTTCTGGAATTGCTCACGCATGGTAACGTGTGCTTATGATCTGCAGAATAAAAATTTCCCTCTTACCGTGAACTTCGGATAAAGTGCAAAAATAGGTTAGGAAGGAGTGAGATTTCTTTGGTCACTTCCTATTTTTACGTCCCCTGGCCAAGTAAACTGCAATTGCGGCAATGGCAACGGCGGCTGCTACACCTCCAATGATCGCAATATCAATAAAAGGCAGGCTGGATGTGTTTCTGAATTTCACGTAAATGGTTGCCCCTCCTTTCACTGCTATATTGCCAGTAGCGTTAGTAATAGTGTAACCGGATACCCCGTTGACAGTGTATGAATAGGTGCCGTTAGGAAGTTGCACCGCCAGTTCATTGGTAGTGGAGTTGTATATTGTGCCACTTATGTTCACAAACCATTTTGTTCTGGAGGGAAGGCCTGTTTCCTTTATGTCAACTGTATACTTGAGCAGGCTGAAACTGGCCTGAACAGTACCTGATCCACCACTGAGCGTGAATGATCCCGGGGTACCTCCGAAAGAGGAATTCCCGCTGATCAGTATGTAAGCATATTCTGTATCGTTCTCAGCCGAGAACGTAATGGAAGTTCCTGTGGTGGTAAAGGTCTGGCCATTGCTCAGTTTCAATGTCCATGAGGTCCCTGCAGGAAGCCCTTTTTCCTTCACCGTAACGCTGTAATACGTCTGTGGTGATATCACTGTCAAAGTATCTCCCGCTAAGGCCACAGCATATATCTTCTGGTTTGCGTTGTCAAGGATTAAGGAAATGGAGGAGGAGGCATTTAGGCCAGGGAAGCTTCCAATAACTTTTCCGGATTCCGGGTCGTAGATCGTAAAATTTCCAAAAGTGAGTATAGAGGGTGCTGCCGCCGAACTAAAGTACATATATCCGTTGAATGGATCATAAACTCCGCCGGTAACGATGTTTCCAGAATACTCTTTCCCACCTAGGCTGCTGACAAGGTTTATGGAGGCTGTAACTTTATCAGTGCTCTCATTGAATACCTGCACAAATTGCGCGTTCATACTGGAGATATAGAGCGTCCCCGGGGGACCAGCAATGACCTGGAAAGCGCTGAAGCCATTGGTGAAATCATACTGGCTGACTGTTCCAGTGGAGGTATTGAGCTCAATTAAACTGTTTCCAGTGCTATTCAGCATGAACAGGTCCTTGTTATAAGGTAACATCACGGTGGCATACAGGCTGAGATTAACATTGAAGTCCTGTACGCTGCCAGTATTAACGTTGACGCCAAAGACTGTTCCTGTTGAATTGGCAACATATATCTCATCGCCGATGCCGCTTATAAGGGGTGTCAGTTTACCTGGCAAATGTACTGCGTTTTCAATGGTCAAATTATTTGGGAAAACTGAGGCAACTATGTTGTAGTAACTATCGACCACATAAAACATCGAATTGCTTGGATCAAAATATGCTGCAGTTGGGTCATACGTTGTAAAAGAAAAGTTCCCAGGCTGGGTATTAGTATAAAGAACCTGGTTTTCTGAAGTGTTGTAGACCTGAACAAATGCCTCCGAAGCCCCTGCAACCGGTATGATCATGATCCCGAGAGCAGGATCATATGCACCATAAAATGAAAAGGTTGAGGGGGTCACAGGAATAAATGAATCTCCAGCATATGATCCGCCGTTATAAAGGCCGATTGTGCTGCTGACTGCACCAAATGTCTGATTCTGCGGTGACTGGAAGTAAACGCCCTGGGAAATGTTGGCATGTGAGACCGTCAGAAGGAGGCTTGAGGGGTAAGGCTCAAATCCAGCCGACCCTGAGATGATTGCCTCGTAGGTTCCCGGCGACAGATTTAATTCCGTACTATTTGAGACAGACGAATATTTCCCTCCTCCGATTGTAATGGACCATTCTGTTCCTGACGGAAGGCCCGTCTCATTGAAATAAATCCTAAATTGTTCATAGAACAGTAGAGTCTTTGCGGATCCATTAACAACGAAATACCCATGAATAGAATGTACTCCGCCATAATTTGTGGAGATGTTCAGGTCATAGGTGCCGTTCGGAAGTGGGAGGTTTATTGACTGGTTCGATAGCTGTGTGGAACTGTAAACCTGTGCCATTGCACTATCCAGTGAAGGCTGAATCTGCACATTCCAGGTGTTTCCGGCTGGTACGAGATTTCCAACTTCAACCGCCACATTGTAAGTCTGCGCTGGAGAAATTTCCTCCACGCCTGTGGAATCCGCTGCCAGGATTATCTGAGCACCAGGTATATATGTCATTAGTCCCGCACCAGACAGCGCGGGAGAATTTATCGATCCGACGGTTTCATTTAAAAGAGGGTTGAATATTGTAACATTATGCGTGCCTGACTGCATTATATATATAAGCCCATTTGATGGATTCAGTAAAATGCTCTGTTGTGGGCTTCCAAGGGGTATGGCGTAAAATGGTGTATTGCCAGATACACTGTAGTTTATCTCGGGAACACTTATAATATACATGCTATCGTTCCCGCTATTGGCTATATAAATTGAATTAGTGTAAGGATCATACACTACCTGGGAAGGATAAGATCCTCCAATAAAATTCGGATAAATATTCACATAGCTGCTTGCATTTATTATGTGAATATTGCCATCATATTCCCCGACATAGACTTGGTTTGTAATATTGCTGTACGTCAGTGCCGCAGGTTCCTCACCTACCCCAAGAGACTTCACAATTTTGTAAGTGCTTAGGTTCATCACACCCACTATATTGTTGTTTGGAAAAGCGATGAAAAGGGTATTATTGCGGCTGTCATAGGCAAGCCCGTCTGGGCTTGAATATTTTAAGCTCTCTGTATTTGTCACAGTATTCGTCTCTGGATTTATAAGGACTACCTGGCTAGTGCTATAGGCTGCCGCGAATATGGTATTATTTCCGTATATAACAGAATAAATATCTCCGGCCGTTGCTATGGAAGTTACAAGTTCCCCGTTTAATGAATAAACACCCACAGCGTTGCTGGAACTATCTCCAACATATAGAAGATGATTCATCGGGTCATAGGCAACAGACCGTGATGGGGGAGAACTCAGAAATTGGCTCGCAAAGCCTCCAGCACTGTTGTAATTCAGTGTTGTGTCGATGGTTGCGATATCATTCACGGAAACGATCTGTTGCAGCACTGGATCATAAACTATGGCACTCGATCCGTTCTGAGTTTGCACTCTAGCTGGCAGGGATTGTATTATAGACTCAGTAGTGGGATTAAGGACAGATATATTCGCCGATCCTGAATTCGCTACGTATATGTATCCATTCACAGGGTCATACGCTACCCCCTCGGGGTAGGATCCTGGGACAACACTCTTTACGGGGCTATTCGTGTTTGTATTTATTATGGTGATGTTAAATTCTTTAGGGTATCTATATATCTTTGAATTAATGTCATTATCGGAAACATACATCATCTTATTCACGGGATCTAAGGCAATTCCATATGGTCCCTGTCCTGTATCGATAGTATCAACGACGGTTCCTGAAGGAGAAAGTACGTAAACATAATTGTTATAATTATCGGTAACATATATATAGCCATTGTAGGGGTCAAACGCAAGTCCATACGGGATTGCATTAAGTAGCGGCAAATTTATTGTCGAAATATTGCCGTTAGTTGTAACGTTCAGGACCCAGATTACGCCAACACCATCCTGCAATCCAGAAACATAAAGTGCCTGATTCTGTGGGTCATACGCACTGAACTGCGGACTGCCCGGAAGGCTGATGGTTGCGACCACATTGTTGTCGGCGGAACTTATTGCACTTATATTACTCGTCCCATAGTTTTCCACATAGAGTTCGTGGTTGTATGGCACGTACGTTATTCCTTGAGGCTCTTTTCCGACGCTGATGTTAGCGACAGAAATACCTGAAAAGGCATTAACCACGGTAACATTGTTGCTGAAATAATTTGTCACGTACAACTCCTGGTTATAGGGATCGTATGCTCCTCCTTGCGAATTGTTTCCGTCTGGATATTGTCCAATCTGGCTATTCTGGGGAACAGAGGCAACCTTTGCATTTCCACTATCTATTCTTAAATTAACTGATCCGCTGAAGGCAATAGCAAAACCTGAAAATATCATCGCCGATACGATAAAAAAAGCAAAGATCTTTTTATTTTTATTGAGCACGCACATAAAACAACAACTAACTAATAAATGTTGTTTTCACCGAATTATGATTTTCAAATATGTAAAATAAAGAATATGCGTGGGCTTTCACTTGATCACAATCTTCTGACTAATTCTTATGGTGGTAAATTTAGGAAAAATATAAGGTCAATTAGGCCATACCCGCTTTCCGTTGACCCAGGTACTTTTAACGCTGATGTGCAGAAGTTCCCTTTCAGTTACTGTTAGCGGGTCCTTATCTAAAACTATGAAGTCTGCCAATTTCCCTTCGAGAAGGGCGCCTATATCCGTGTTTCTCAAAGCTGCAGCGGCTCCCTGTGTGTAGGCATCCAGAGTTTGTTCAATTGTCAGGCTCTCTTCTCGGGAGGCCGTGCCCAAGGGTATGCCTTCATTTGAACCTCTCGTTACTGCCGCATAAACGGTTTCCCATGGATTTAGATTCTCCACCGGGCAGTCTGTAGAAATCGCAATCTGGATCCCGTGCATCATTATTGTATTGAAGGGGTAGGCAATCCCCGCATTATCCTCTCCTATGCGGTTGAGGGTCCAGAAGTCCGTCATGATGAAATGGGGCTGTATAACGAGGATGGCATTACATTCTTTTATTTTTGATAGTTGGTCCTTTCGGACAAGTGAAGCGTGTTCGATCCTATGTCTCTGATCAAGTTCTTCGTACACTGAAAGTACAATGTCAAGCGCAAGATCGCCAATGGCATGTGTACCAATATCCATCCCACGCTTTTCGGCAAGTTTTCCGTTACTAAATATGGCCCCTCTGCTTTCTCGGGGTTGCCCATGGTTTTTCACGTCATCTCTGTATGGGAACGATAACAGGGCAGTTCTAGAGCCGAGTGATCCATCGGCGAAAGCTTTGACGCCAGAGATTTTCAAAAATTCATCCCCTCCGAAATATTCCAGTTCTGAAAAATCGTCGGAAGAAATATAGGCGTGAATTCTCAGTGAAAGCCGCCCTTTCGCCTTGAGTCTCAGGAGGTTAGAATACATCCTAGAGGTGCAACTCATGAATCCCACTGCTGTTACACCAAGCTTGTTGGCTTCAGACTCGGCATTTTCAAGCATTACTTCCCACCTCCTTTCAGGCGTATGATCCTTGATCCAGTCATCAGCGTAGCCAAAGACTTCTTCACTTAACACACCCGTAATCCTTCCACGCGAATCCCTCACTAGGTTCGGATTATCTGCAAATTTTTCCTCAAGGTTCATTTCTCTTAGGGCCACGCTATTAATCACCGCGGAATGCAGATCAACCCTGCTAAGGAATACCGGCATGACGCTCTGCGCACTGTCCAGATCGTCACGTACAGGCCACCTTTTCTCGGAGAAAAGATCTTGGTCCCAGCCGTGTCCAAGTATCCATCCATTACCATTAACTGAAGTGGAGATCTTAGACTTCATCTCCTCAATAGAGGTTATTCCCCTGAGATCGATTATTGAGAGGTATTTTCCAAAATCGTCAAGATGCATGTGCGCATCGATGAAACCAGGCATGATCACCAGGTCTGGGTACTCATTAACCGTGACATTGCCCATTTTCTCCTTGACTTCCTCGAGGTTTCCGGTGGCCCGGACAACGCCGTCTTCGATGCCCATTGCCACACATGATCTCCTGGGATTGAAAGAAATGTATATGATCCGGGCAGTTACAATATACTTCATTAGCGTCGTAACGAAAACAAGAAGATTAAATTCTGTCTCCGATCCAACCCACACGTATAAGGGCCAGCATTCCACATTCATACTGTGATTACGCAAAGGTTTTTCGTAACAGATGATATTAAGTGTTATGATGCCTAATTATGAAAAACTAATAAGGAAAGAGGGAAGTGCCCTTATCGTATGGGATGTTCAGGAGGCCCTAATTTCAAGAATTTTCAACAAAGACGAATTTTTTGGAAATGTGAAGAAGTTATTGGCTGAAGCAAGGAAACTACCCATTCCTGTATTTTACACTAAAATTACTCCGCTGCCAGAGAAGTTTGAGTCGCCGATCAGGAGGGCAGCGGGATTCAGCAGGTTCCAGCCTGGCGATATACCTGACGAAATACGCCCTGCAAGCGAGGATATTGTGCTGAACAAGAACACAGCTAGCATTTTCATAGGAACAAATTTCGAGCTAATGACAAGGAACGCAGGTATCAAGACTCTCATTTTTACTGGAATTGCAACCGAGATGGGTATCGAGACCTCTGCGAGACATGCCCAGAATCTCGGATACCTGCCGGTAATCGTCGAGGATGGTGTATCATCCAGCGATAAAGAAGCACATGAGAGGAGCCTGAAGAATATGGCCAAGCTTATGCCCGTGATAAAGACTGATGGTCTCATCAAGACTCTGAGGGCATGATATCAACATTTCTTTAAAAGAGAGGTTTTTGGCCAGCATCTGCTGGCAATGCATCATTTAACACTCTTTCAAAATGATTAACGTGGGCCTTCCTAACATTCAGTTAACGTTTCTTTGTTCTGTGAAAAAATTACTGAGTCTACCGCCAGAATTACATGCCTTATTTCTGTCCGTCTGCGAGCCCAGGTCCTCTTTTTGAGCCTTCTTCTCCAGAGGTATTGTTTTGCCTCTCCCATCCCTTTATGAGCCAGTAATATACCATGGATCCGGCAGCCTGTAGCGCACCGCCAATTAGGAGGGTAGAGGGCAGATAAACGTCCATCAAGTATCCGGACAGACCTGAGGTGCTCTGAGAGGCTCTTGTTGCAACCGATTGAATACTGGAAGCGGTTCCGTAATCCTCGTTTCCTATTCCCCTGACACTAATAGCGCTTCTCATCGGTGTTCCTAATCCCGCCACAGCGCTCCTAAGCGCATAAACTGATAGGGCAACCATAGCCAGCGGAGAAAAGGCAATTGCGACCAGGAGCACCCCCTGAAACAGCCTTGTTGTTGCAGAAACCGAGATAGCACTTATTTTTGTGGTGTTAAGATACCTTCCGGACAGAAATGATCCTAACGCGGTTGCTGCATAAGCTATGGTGAAAATATAGCCTACGTATGAAGTTGAAATGCCGAACCTGATTTCAAACCAGAGAGGAAGTAGAGGAATAGCAATCCCGATCCCGGCACCATTTACTGCATTGGCCAATATTATCCTAAGAAGGTAGGAAAAGCTCTTCCTTTTCATTACTTTGCTGGTCTTTCTCGGCCTACGCCTTTCTTTCAGGAAGAGTAGCGCGATAAGCGAAATAAGGATTAGGACAGACGAGACTCCGAACAGAAGACGGAAGGTGTTTATCGATCCCAAAAATGGCGTCAAGTAACCGTGCGAAATCAGCAATAACCCGCCCACAATGGAAGAGAGAGAAGCTACTACAGTCATGTTGGCAAGCTTTGTAACTCTATTTACTTCATTTGGCCAGTTGCTGGCAATGAATGCCGTTGACCCAGGAGAAAAGGCACCTCTCATTCCACCCGCTGTCCCGGTTATCCCTGCCATCATTGCTGAAGCCGCAATGACGTAGACATTTGTCGAAATGGTTAACCCAGCCAGGCCAAAAAGTGGCAAGATCTCGCCAAAGATAAGTATCCGGCTATACCCGAGCCTGTCTCCGAGAAAACCCAGCCAGAGAGAAAACAACATGTTGAAAAGCACGATGAGAACATAGATCAGGCCAATGAAAACGAGGCTATATCCCAGTGTATTAAGATAAAGCGAGAAAGCAAGCGTTACAAAAACCAGAGACATACTTCTGGCTGATCTCGAAATGAGAAGGAACCTGAAGGACGAGTCTATCTTTTCTTGGGAGTCGCTGAACAATAGAAACAGGTATCTTGAGGTCAAATATTTCTCTTTGGTTTCCCGCTGTCTCACTGTGTTCGGCTCCGCTTTCCGATCACGTTCTGCTTATACGGAACTCAAGGGTGGTGGGAAAATCGGATGTTCGCGCTTGGCACCACCCATATTCAAAGATGGGCATAACAACTAAATTCCAGAAAAAACCGTTATTCGGAACACAGAAATAAAAATGGCGCTTATCTCGGCTCACTTCAGGATTTGCTAAAGGTATTCGGTCCCCTTGATCGCAATCCGCAACATTCAGTGAATCAGAAGTATTTGACGATTTGCTGGCATTGGGTTTAGACGATGCGCGAAGCCAGACGAAGTTACTTGTATTATTATTGGGTATTTTTATGAGTCACAAAAATAGTTAAAATGAAACGTTAAAGATCGCTGCACGCTTTTGCTCCAAATTTACACTCGATCTGCCAGTTCTCACGCTAAGGTTTCTTTTTGAGGATTACCCCCACTATGCCAACTATGAAACCGATGACCGCCATTGCACCGCCTGGAAGCAAGATCAGGGCATACACGATTTCCTGTGAAAAATCTGTGATATAGGCAATCAGTATGGAGGGAGTAGAAGACGCGAAAACAACGAAATAATATGAACCGTTGAGGCCTTGGTAGGTTAGTATTTGGTGAGATGCCGCTGAGGTAGATGTATTGGATTTCACTGCAATGGAGCTTAATGTTGTAGGTGAAACCGATGAAAGATCGGCCGCTTTGACAAGCCCATAATTGGTGCTGGCCGAGGTAGTTACGGTGAGCAGACCGCCAGATGAAACGTTTATCTCACCGCTGTCCCATTCTCCTGTTGTTACAATATTTACGGTTCCATTTGTATGAGTAAGAGAAAATGTTCCGGCCAAGGATACACCAACAAGAACAATGCCGACAACAAATATTGCAAGCCCTATCAGAGCTATCTTTTTACGCATTCAAAACCAGTCCTTTGTTATAGATGATATAGCATACATCTAATGCTATTTAATAATACTTCTGCTGATCGCGAATAATTTCCGGAAATTGAAAATAGCACATGTTCAATCCCCAAAAAATATTCAAACGATTGGTTATATATATCAAAAACATCTAAAATTCATGACAAAAGCCGAGAATCACGAGAAGCCCCTCAAGTATCCCAGAACCGCCATACGGAAAGTAACAGATGTGTATAATGACAGGATATCTATTGTTGATGATTATAGGTGGCTCGAAAATTCTTTAGATCCTGAAGTAAGGCGGTGGGTCGATAATCAGAACAGATTAACGCAGAACTACATGATCTCTATCCCTGCTAGGGAAAGAATACGCGATCGCCTGAAGTACTTATACTCTAAAGCCCCCTCCTCATATTATTCGGGGATCTTCAGGGGAAAATATCTCTTTTTCACCAAGCGTGACTCCACCAAACAGCAGCCATCCCTCGTCAGATTTGAGTATAATGGTGAAATTGGACCGGAGGTGGTTGTTTTCGATCCAAATGAGTTTGACAGAACGGGATCCACTTCTATTGATTTCTTTATTCCCTCAAGGGATGGCAAAAGTCTGGCAATCTGTCTTTCTGAGGGAGGCAGTGAGGACGGATCATTACATTTCTTCAATGCAGAAACTGGAGAGAAGTTACAGGATGTCCTTCCGAGGGTAAATTTTCCAACTGCAGGAGGAAGTGCAGAGTGGAATTCAGATTCAAGCGGAATCTATTACACACGGTATCCATCCAGGGATCAGCGGCCAGAAGATGATATGCACTTCTACCAGCAGGTTTATTTTCACAAGATAGGAACAGGATCAGGGGATGATATCCATGTAATTGGAAAGGATTTCCCCAGGATAGCGGAAATTAGACTCACGTCACCGGATACTGGAAGTGGCCTTCTCGCAACGGTGGCTAATGGTGATGGTGGAGATTTCTCGCATTTCTACATGCGGCCAGATGGAAGCTGGGTGAAGCTCACGGATTTCGACGACGGAGTAAAGAGTGCGCTTTTTTCCCCAGACGGTAAGGAAATATTCTTCCTTTCCAGGAAAGGCGCTCCTCGGGGAAAAATAATCAGGATGCCAGCTGATTCGCTTGATATTCAAAGCGCTATTGCCTGCGTGGAGGCAAGAGAAGGGTCGATAGAATATTTCGTTATCTCTGATAGCCGGATTTTTGTGACCGAGGTAGTCGGGGGGCCATCGAAACTCTTCTCCTATGACCGGCACGACGGGTCATTTATCACGGAGATTTTTCCCTCTACTGATGCAATATCGTCCATAGATGAAATGACGAATGCCGGGAAAGAAACCGTGTTGATCCGCAGCGAGAGCTTTCTTTCCCCGCCATCATGGTACTGGATAGATTCATCCCTTGAAATCAGACGCACCAAGATCAGCGGAGTTTCACCGATAGATACCTCCCCATACGAAGTGAAGAGGGAATTTGTAGTTTCAAAGGACGACACAAGAATACCCGTCAATATAATAATGAGGAGGGGGACTGAGAGAGACGGGAATAACACTGTTATCCTGTACGGTTACGGAGGGTACGGTGTCAACCTCAAACCTGCATTTCAGGTTCATGTTCTTGCCTGGATCGATCAGGGAGGCATTTATGCAATTGCCAACCTGAGGGGTGGAGGGGAATACGGTGAGGAATGGCACAAGGCGGGAATGATGTTAAAGAAACAGACAGTATTTGATGACTTTATTTCATGTGCCGAATATCTGATCAGGAGTGGCTATACCAGTCAGGATAAACTGGCGATCGAGGGAGGAAGCAATGGAGGGTTGCTTATGGGTGCTGCCCTCACGCAGAGACCCGATCTTTTCCGTGCTGTAGTTTCCCATGTTGGAATATATGACATGATCAGGGTGGAATCCCAAGACAACGGTGCTTTCAACATTACGGAATTCGGGACAGTGAGGGACCAAGATCAGTTCAATGCTCTATATGCTTATTCTCCATATCACAGGGTTGTTGACGGAAAACGATACCCTGCCGTGCTCCTTCTTTCAGGGGAAAATGACGGAAGGGTAGATCCATCGCATTCCCGGAAGATGGCAGCAATACTACAGCGCGCTTCAAGTTCCGGGCAACCAGTACTTCTCAGAATGGATAAGTCTGGTCATGGTTTCGGCACCCCTCTCGATCAACGGATTGATCAGGATAGCGACGTATACTCATTCCTTCAGTACGAGCTTGGGATATGTCGGTGAATGCCATCCATAATAGATACGCAAAGACTATTTTGGGAATCGGTGGAAACATTTCAAATCTCGTAGTATATACTTGATGCCATCATAGTCAGGGTCTACAAAGTGCGTTACTTGTTTTCAGTGGGATTAAAGACGCTCTATTTCGATTAATCTGTTATTAAAATTTCAATCCCTATTCGAAATGAGGTTTTTGCCGATGTTTAGATCTCCGAAATCGCAAGTAATGCTGAAAAAACCAAACCCCTTGAGTCAAGCCAAAGAGAATCAATTTTCGCCTAGATTTGGTACACTTCAGAAGCCAGTCTATGCGGTGCAGGGTCGTTCTTTTGTTAATAAAAGGTTTCAGTATAAACTCCCCATGTGGCATGTGGTGCATAGTCAGTGACAAGCAATTGGTAGTACACAACTTAGACGCGGGGGATCCAAAAAGTGATCAGAACGCCTCGGAAAAGTATCTAAACTAGAGTCACATGATTACGCATGTCATTACTCGGTCCAGTTGTGGGAAGGGGTATAGCACGGACTTTCAGATCCATCAAGGACAAAAAATTCCCTCTTATCGCTGGTCACAAACTTCAGTATTCTTGTAACCTTAAATGCAAGATGTGCCCATTCTGGAGAAGGGAAGACGAGGTCCTTCTCACAGTAGAAGATGAGATAAGGATGATGGAATCGCTCAAGCGCGCAGGGGTTTCGTTTATTGGGTTTGAGGGCGGAGAGCCTCTTCTGCGGAGAGATATTGGCGAAATTCTGTACCAGGCAAAGAAGAGATTCCACACTTCAATGGTAACAAACGGATGGCTTCTTAAAGCAAAGCTTCCAGAGATTAAGGACAGCATCAATTACCTTTTTGTGTCTCTTGACGGCATCGGAGAACTTCACGATAAGCTTAGAGGCATGGAAGGTTCATACAGGAGGGCTATTGAGGGAATAGAGGCAGCCAGCAGGTACGTGCCTGTGTCGATAAGTTCCACCATAACAAGAGACAATATGCACCAGGCTGAAGACATGGTGAAACTGGCCTCAAAACTTGGCATCACAGTAAATTTCCAGATCGCGTTTGATTATTCAACCGCTGAAGCAATGTCCCCGGAAAAGATTCAGCTCCGTGACACTGTCAGTAGGCTTGAAACACTTAAGAAAGAAGGATCACCAATAGTGAATTCGGTAGCATATTTCAGAGCCATTCTTGATTCTTGGTATGGTTCTGATCCCTGGAGGTGCAAACCGTGGCTCACCATAAACATAGACCCGCTCGGTAATGTGGTTCAGCCGTGTTACGTCCTTAATGAATACAGCGGCACCACCAAGGTCTGGGATATGGACATCCTCAAAGTGTGGAATACCTATGACTGGGCACCATACGAATCCTGCAACAAATGTGCACTTGCCTGTTATCTCGAACCGTCCCTGTTCTCCTGGAGAAATCCAACCATGGTTAAGGAAAGGATACTCGACTCCGTTGTTGCACTGGTGAAAGGACAGATGGCTTGGTAATGAGACCGGGAAAAATCTGGAACAACCCGCTGAAAGTATGTATCCTCCTGATCTGAATAAAAATAATTTGTCATCGAAACTTCTGTGGTAAAAGATAAATAGCATTTTGAATTTTTATTTCATGCACGCTCAGATAGTGCTAACCGCTGATAACGGAACTTTTTCTGATTATGGTGGGACGTCCGCACTCGGATATGTCTCGTGCATGCCAGCCAGGCTTGTACCGAGGATCTTGATGAAGAAAATATTCGCCCCTCCCCTGGTTACCAACAGGAGCGGAGAAGCTTTTAAAGCCACCTATCCTCTGCGGAAGATTGAAGCGTCTCTGCACAGTGCGGGAATGAACGATGTTGTTGTCACATCCCCGGAAAAACTGGAAAAGGTCATAGGCCCGGAGACCAGGGTTCTGGGAATATCCGTCCATGATCCATATGGACTTAGCCCTGTGAGCACCAAGCTTACAATGATATTTGGTGGAGGCCAGAGCTGGACCGCTAGATTTTTCGATGATCTGTCGAAGAAGATTTCAGCATTGAAAAAGAGATACAATTTTACCGTATTCGTTGGAGGTCCCGCCGCATGGCAGATAGCGATGAAGAGACCTGAGTGGGTTGATGTTCTGTACAACGGCGAAGCAGAGGTTGATCTTCCTCTACTGGTAAAAAATGCAGTGGAAGGGAATCCAGTTCCAAAGGTGGTATTTGGCAGGAACTCTCCAGTGGAAGCCATACCGAGTATCATTAAACCGACGCGCTTTGGTGAAGTCCAGGTGACTAGAGGTTGCCCCCGCGGTTGCCAGTTCTGCACCATTACGCCAGAAACGTTCAGGTCAATTCCAGTAAGCCAGATCCTCGAGGAAGTCAGGGTTAACGTGGAAAATGGGCAGACAAGCATAAATCTGCTCACAGATGACATTATGCTTTATGGCGGCAGGAAACTTTCCACAAACCATGAAGCCATTGTGAATCTCTTCACTGCGGTTAAGAGAGCTGGTGCAGAGCAGATATACTTCCCGCACGTCTCATCACCTGCAGCACTGGAGAGCCCGAAGACGGTAATGGCCATTGGTGAAATTGCCGAATATGACAAGTATAGGGGCGAGACACCAGTTGTGGGACTTGAATCAGGGAGCGAGCGTATCATATCCAAGTACATGAATGCAAAGCCGTATCCGTGGAAACCTGCTGATTGGAAGAAGGTTATACTTGATTCCACCCCAATATTGAATGACGCCGGAATAACACCATGCTACACTATGACGGTCGGATTTGAGGACGAAACGAACGAAGACGTGGAAAAGAGTATAGACCTGGTGGAGGCCATGATAGACAGCCATTTCCGGTCATGGATTTTCCCACTTGCGGTTATTCCCATGACACCCTCCCACATCGGTGGCGGAGAGTTCCCTAACATTGAAAGATTGCCGTCAAAGTACTGGGATCTCCTTTATACCGCCTGGAAATACGATCTTTATATTTCCAGGCAGATGATGCCCATAATGTCCACAAAAATGGGTAATCCGGTATCGCGTAACATAGTGAACCTAATGACCGACAAGATATTCGCACACATAGATAGCATATTCAGGAAGCTTTCAGAAACTCATGGTATGAAGGCCCATGATTATTCGGAGATCAACCTCGACAACCTATACGGCGTCCTGAGGAGCATGTTCTGGATCGGCAAGGTATCTGTGTTCGGATCAGGATCGGCGAGTTCCAGAACGGTGTAACTAAATGGTAAATCACCGGCAACAGTGATCCATGGGGTTATTGTGCTAAATTGCCTGCTTGGATGGGAAAACCTGGTGCAATATCGCCTTGTGATCCGGGTTTCGCAAGGTGAACTTCCGCATAACCAGGATTAGGATCTGCTATAATCATTAGAGAAACTAGAGTTTTCTTGCAAAGGAATTTCTAACACTCAATGTATTTATCCCAAGAATCATATAAGTGAATAATGTCCAGAAGACTCTCAGGAAAAGTGGTATCTGACATTGGTCTTGGAACGTGGGGAATGGGCGGAAAGACATCACCAGATCCGAGAAATGACAAGAAAGACATTGCAGCCATCAGGTATGCACTGCAGATGGGGATAAATGTTATCGACACTGCTGAGATGTATGCGGGCGGCCACACAGAGGAAATCGTTGCCAAAGCTATTTCGGGATTCGACAGGGAAAAACTGTTCATAATATCTAAGGCATGGCATAATCACCTTAGGCATGATGATCTTATAATGGCTGCAAGACAGAGCATAAGACGTCTCGGGACACCATATCTGGATCTTTACCTGATACACTGGCCAAATCCTTCAGTGCCAATCAGGGAATCAATTGGTGCCATGGAGGAACTCTTATCACAGGGTCTGGTAAGGAATATAGGTGTCAGCAACTTCAGCGTAGAACAACTCCAGGAAGCCATTGATTCTGCCAGGTCTGTACAAATCTCGGCCAACCAGATCGAGTACAGCTACGGTAAAAGGGAACCGGAAAGAGATATCATACCATTCTGCGAGAAGAATAAGGTTGATGTAATCGCGTACACACCGATTTTCAAAGGTAAGCTTTCGTCCTTTGACAGGTTAAAGCGGGTTGCTTCAAAATACGGTTCCACGCCGGTACAGATAGCTCTCAGGTATGTGATGGAACGGAGCTTTCCAATCCCGAAGTCATCAAATAAGGATCACATAGCTGAACTTATTGGGTCCAGCAGTATCAATCTTGCCAAGGATGACTATTTGGAACTCTCGTCAGCATAACATATCTAATCCAGAATTCCATCATTACATTTTTATTGCGCTTTCTTTTTGAGTCATCGTAAAGGTCCATATACTGGGCATCCGCTGGCGAAATACAGGTACATGGTTCGCCAATTTTCCTGCATGGGTTACTCAGATCATGCTGTAAAATGGCTTATCGCTCAAGTCGATTGGGACGTACGAAAGGGTTATATATCGACCCACTATAAAGGAAATTACGCACAAATCGTGCGCTGCAATATGAAATAAGACCAACTGACAAGGCATTCTGGTGAGCAAGGTCTGATGACCATAATGATCCAGAAATTTCCAAGGTTGGGAAACATGGAGTTGTGAGATTCCAACCTCACTTCTGACACGTGAAAAGGTGCAAACTGTGGCTCGCCAATTTCCATTTTAAAAATCGCTCTGACAGGAATTAACTCCGGTTGATCCTGCCGGCGGCCACTGCTATCAGGTTTCGACTAAGCCATGCGAGTTCAAGGGTAGCAATACCCTGGCGTACCGCTCAGTAACACGCGGATAATCTGCCCCCAGGTGAGGTATAACCTCGGGAAACTGAGGATAATTCCTCATAGTTATCATATGCTGGAATGCTTTGATGATGAAAGCCTTTACGCCTGAGGATGAGTCTGCGGCCTATCAGGTCGTATGTGATGTAAAGGACCACATAGCCTAGGACGGGTACGGGCCCTGAAAGGGGGAGCCCGGAGATGGACTCTGAGACATTAGTCCAGGCCCTACGGGGCGCAGCAGGCGCGAAAACTGTGCAATGCGCGAAAGCGCGACACGGGAAACCTGAGTGCCTTGACATTGTCAAGGCTTTTCTTAAGCCTAAAAAGCTTAAGGAATAAGAGCTGGGCAAGACGGGTGCCAGCCGCCGCGGTAACACCCGCAGCTCGAGTGGTGGTCACTTTTATTGAGCCTAAAGCGTTTGTAGCCGGTTTTGCAAATCTTCAGATAAATTCCTCTGCTCAACAGATGATCTTCTGAAGAGACTGCGAGACTTGGGACCGGGTGAGGTTGAAGGTACTTCTGGGGTAGGGGCAAAATCCTGTAATCCTGGAAGGACGACCGGTGGCGAAGGCGTTCAACTAGAACGGATCCGACGGTGAGGAACGAGGGCTAGGGTAGCAAACCGGATTAGATACCCGGGTAGTCCTAGCTGTAAACACTGCCCACTTGGTGTTGCCCCTCCGATGAGGGGAGGCAGTGCCGGAGCGAAGGTGTTAAGTGGGCCGCTTGGGGAGTATGGTCGCAAGGCTGAAACTTAAAGGAATTGGCGGGGGAGCACCGCAACGGGAGGAGCGTGCGGTTTAATTGGATT
>JAVYSB010000011.1 GCA_038729425.1 Thermoplasmataceae archaeon
GCGTTTTTTATTGCCGCCTTCGCTCTTGCCGTAATACATGTACCCAATATTCGCGGTCGGAGCCTTTGCTTTCGCCATTTCAAGTTCCCTTTTTTTCTCGTCCTCAATATTGCGGCGGTTTTCCTCGCTTATACGCCTTTTGTACTCTGTGGCCCACTGCCTTATGTCCTTTTCCCAGAGTTCTGGGTTTGACACCGAAAAATCCTTTATCTGTAGAGATGCTCCCTGATAAAATCTGATGGAAACAATCCTCTTTTTGCCCATATTCAATCTAGGCACTGCTTTGCCAACATCTTCAAGAGCGTCCAGCTTTACTTCCATATCAACAAGGGATGGAGCAGCTCTGAATATTCCGCGTCTGCCATTCCTAACATATATGATGCGCTTATTCGTGAGATACAGTGATCCCTTGGACACCTTGACACCATGATCGAAGAGCAGAGTCCGTTCAGACAGAATCTCGTGCTCGTCACTCTCATATATTGGCATACTTGAGATCATTGTTGACTGGAATATAATTATTTATACAGCATTTTTTTCACCAAAAAATGGCACCCCCTTTTATCTCAGTCCCCGACGTGTATTATCCTGCTTCCCTGGAACTCAAACCTGAAAGGCTCCGGCCTCATACCTCCGATTTCCCTTGTTATCCTTTCATGATACTCGGGTTTTGCATAGAATAACAGGAAACCTCCTCCCCCAGCTCCTATGAGCTTCCCCCCGGTAGCGCCGGCGTCCATAGCTTTCCTGTAGGCTGTATCCACCAGGTCATTGCTGATACCGTTGGTTAGTTCCCTCTTGAGAAGCCAGTTCTCATGCAGATATGATCCCATGGAGTCATACTCTCCCTTAGAGAGAGCGTCGTAAGCGTCCTCAGTGATCTTTACCATCCTGTCGTAGTTCGGTTCCCTGTTCTTAACACCCTTTGCCTGTGAGGAATGTATCTCCCTGGACTCCCGCTGTATTCCAGTGTAAAGGAGGAGCAGATTTTGCTGGAGTTTTTCCCGCACCTCCTCATTGGCAATGACCGGCTTCACCAGAACGCTCTCGTCGGGATAGAATTCCAGCATATTCAGGCCCCCATAGGCAGCCATATACTGATCCTGCTTCCCTCCCGGCTCCCTGAGCACATTCCGCTCAATTCTTACAGCTTCCTGTGCAAGTTGCTCCGGAGACGTATATTCACCCTTCCAAGCGTGTAAGGCGTTAAGAAGACCAACAAGAAATGTACTGCTTGATCCAAGTCCCGTGCCACCCGAGGGTATGTCTGAAATGCTGACTATCTCAATGCCGCCGTCTATTTTGAGGAGTTTTAGAGCCTCCCTGACCGATGGATGTTCAATCTGGTTCACAGTATCAACAATCTCTGTTTTTGAGTAACTGACCCTTATCTTGCTGTCAAACTTTTTGTTCACAACGATATAGATGAACTTGTTGATTGAAGCAGAGATCACTGCTCCCTTCTCATGAGTGGTATAATATTCAGCTATATCGGTGCCCCCTCCCACGAATGTAATTCTCAGCGGGGTTTTAGAGATGAACATTCTTGTTTTCATTTCACTTTCCCAGGAGTTTCTTGATTCCATCATCAAGAGAGACCCTGGCGTCATAGTCAAGAAGGCTCTTCAGCCTTGTTGTATCTGCCAGAGTTTCCATGACATAATTCTTCACTGGCATCTCGATGTACTTTGCCCTGATGTTCTTCCCCATATGCTCGTTCAGCTTTTCCAGCATCTCATTGAGATCGTAATTTCTCCCCGTTCCAGCATTTACCACATTGAAGCCTGTTAGTTGCGATGACCTGATGAGGATTTCCACGATGTCGTCAACAAAAATGAAATCACGCTTCTGTTTACCGTCCCCATATATGATTGGCTGTTCGCCCTTTTTCAAAGCCCACATGAACTGGGTCACGAGGTTCGCATACTCTTTCTTGGCCTCCTCATGCCAGCCGTATACTGAAAAGAAACGGACCGCGGAAACGCTTATGCCATTCAGCTTACAGTATAGTTCAGAGAGCCTTTCCGCTGCAATTCGGGCTTCAGTGTAGTAATCAGTAACGCTGGGTACACAGTCTTCCCTGTGCGGTGGATCAATGCCATTGTAGATTGAAGAAGTCGATGCAAATACGACCTTCGACTTGTTGTCTTTCGCGTACTCGAGGACACTTATCATGCCGTCAACTACTTCGTTGATCAGGTGCGGGTTGTTCCGGTACATCGGGGATGCAGAATATATACCAATGTGAAAAATGTAGTCCGCCTTGAACCCGGATTTCCCGATATCCTTAGCATCTCCTTTAATGAATTTTATTCCGCCAGAAATGATAAGGTCCTTAATATTTGACTCGCTGCCTGAGTGCAGATTATCTATCACAAGCACCTTATTGTTCTTCGCAAGGCGTTCCACCAGATTGCTGCCGATAAATCCAGCCCCGCCCGTAACTATGACTTTTTTTCCTGAAATTTTATCCATGATTACAGGAATGAAAATATACATAAAAAGACGACTGTGCAATTTGCAATCCTGCCGAATACCTCTGTAAATACTGGCTTTGTGAAATAGCGGCAATATCGAAGACATCATGAAATGTGAAATAATCGGGAAAATGAAATGCTGAGCGGAATCCTCAAATGAGCACCAGCAACTCAGGCTCTAAACGCACTATTGAGTGCGTTTCATGTGGATACACCGCAGGCCAGATACTCGGTAGTGACTAAAGGGTGTCTTCAACGATCTTTGACCAGATGTGACCGATTGATATGTGGATTTCCTGAATTATGGAGGTTCTCTGGCTTTTCACCACTATGGACTTCCTAGCGATCTTTACCATCTCCCCGCCGCTCCTTCCTG
Organism: Thermoplasmataceae archaeon; assembly: GCA_038729425.1. Taxonomy (NCBI): domain Archaea; kingdom Methanobacteriati; phylum Thermoplasmatota; class Thermoplasmata; order Thermoplasmatales; family Thermoplasmataceae; species Thermoplasmataceae archaeon. Next base: position 2,854 of record JAVYSB010000011.1, read on the forward strand.
TGAGGGCAATTGTACTGCATCCCATCGTGTTGGCCTTCTCCAACGCCATGTTGACGTTCTTGGAGTTTCCGCTTGTGGAAATGCCCACTACCACATCACCACGGTTGGCAAATGCCTCAACCTGTCGGGAGAAAACCATGTCATACCCATAATCGTTTCCAATAGCAGTTACAGAAGAAGTGTTTGTGTTCAGTGCAATGGCAGGCAATGCACGCCTTTCCTTTTCGAACCGCCCCACAAATTCTGCGGCAATGTGCTGGGAATCAGCAGCGCTTCCTCCGTTTCCGAAGATTATGAGTTTGCCGCCCCTGTGAAAACTGTCCGCAATCATGTTTCCTGTTTCCATTACTAGAGGGACATCGAGATCTTTGCGGGCTTCTACACCCGCTTCTATGTATTCAAATATCTCCTTTGAGTTCATAATACAGTTGCACATGCTGCCGGTGTATGATAATTTTTTCTCCTCCTCGAAGGCATCTGTGATGGTAAATTCTTGGCATTGTTATGGGTAATATTGTGCAATATTTACATATAATTCAGCGATACTCCCGTATGCCATTCTTCTTTGAGGAGTTTCCAAGAACCACCGGTAGCAGTGCGGGAATGACCATGATGATCGACCGGTTGCTTCCCGGAATCGATGAATTCCTTGAATTTGGTTGGAGATATCTGACAGTGGCGAAGATCGGATGGGGACTTCCCCTGCTGATGGACAGCACGCTTCTATCGAGGAGGATAAGAAAATATCGTGACAGGGGTGTAGAGGTATCCAATGGAGGTACCCTTCTAGAGCTGGCTTCGTCAAGAAACCTTCTTGTTCCGGCTCTCAGACATCTGTCCGAAGCCGGCTTTTCAGCAGTAGAGATGAGCGAAGGCATTATTGATCTCCCTAGAAACGAAAAAAATGAAATTGTGGAATTCGCCAGGAAAAAAGCCATGAAACTTTACATTGAAATTGGAAGGAAAAATGCAGGAAACCAGCTTTCACTTGAAGAAACTCTCGATCACATAAATATGGCTCTGGAGTTCGAACCGGACATGGTTATCATTGAAGGCAGGGAAACGGGAAAAAGTGTTGAGATATATGACAGCGAAGGAAACATAAAATGGGACTGGGTAGCCAGGATTGCAGAAACATTTGACATGTCCAGGATCATGTTTGAGGCCCCAAGAGAAGATCAGCAGGCCCAGCTGGTCACAAGGCTCGGTCCGTCCGTGAACCTAGGAAACGTGTCAATGCAGAGTGTTCTTCCACTTCAGAGCCAGAGAATGGGATACCGCGGTGACACGTTTGGCGGGCATGTGAGCCCGGACAAAATTTCCGGCAGCCCGGCGGCAAAGTTTGTGTATCACATAATTGCATCCCATCTATCTGTTGACCAGAGCCAGATAAGCAGGATCTCTGGCCTTAACCGGAGAACTGTGCAGATAGCCTTGGAATCCCTGACCACTCAGGGGGTTGTAAAGGCAATGAGCGACCCCAGGGATATGCGTCACCGGATATATTCCGCAGACAGGGTTCGCAATTAGCAATTTTTAGCTTTATGAACGAAAAATGAAAAATTACCACTGCCCATTGTTAGGTTGTTTTGAATTTGTGTGGTATTCCAGTTACATAAACTGTTTTTGAAATAAATTCATGGTGGCTGGAAGATTGTTTTGGTCTCATGTCACTCATTTGAAAAATGGAACTCCAACCATTATTACCGGCGATCCCGAGTATCCTCTTTGCAAAAGCACAACTGAACCGCTCTGTGCATAAACTCCATAATACCCAGACCCGTACATAAGTTCGCTCATGTTGTGCATACTGGGAGAGCCAACCACAAACTGATTGGAACTGTAATCAAGCAGCACATATTCGATTGGGAATGCTTCTATCTGGCCGTTCCCAGAAGCGTTGAATGCGTCATGTACTATGCTGTACATGGAAAAATTGACGAAGTTCGTGAGAGGTGCGTCAAGGATCAGCCCATTATATAAGGATCTGGGAAAAACCTCCGGGAGGTTATTCTGTATAAGTATGTTTGAGGCGTTTTCTGGTAGCAGCGAAACTATGGAATGCAGCCCGTTTAACTGGGTGAGATTTGACTGTGAAATCTCATTACCAAGGTTGAAGTTATCCGATGTAACGCTGTTCAGTGGACCATATGGCTGAAGAAACAACGCGGAAACCAGTATTACTGCCAGTATTGCCGTCGCAATATGCTTCGATGACCACCTTGCGGCAGCCTTGAGCTTTTTTCCATTTTTGTGGACAGATTCGTATCTGCTGAGCACAATCAAGCCGTCGATTATACCCAGGAAAATAAAGGGAGTAAACAGCCCGCTGTACTGCCTGTGGAAAAGATATGGATAGATGAAGTAGATGTTCTGGGAGAGGATAATAAGCGCAAAAAATGGAATGAAAAATGGAAGCCACCTTTTTGAAATAAACGGTACAAAGACGACAAGGGCAAATATCAGGAAGAGTGTGAAAAGAACGTTTCCAGGGGTGTGAATGGATAACGTAGATCCGCCGAACTGTGAAGTTACGAAATTATAATATCTCACCCCCTGAACTTCCAGGTAGCCAATGATGAGCAACATGGAAGAGGCAGCGAGCAGTGAAAAACCGTAAATCAATTTTGAGAAGATTTTTTCTGTTCTGGCGCCACGGTACTCATAGACTATCACTGTAAGCGCAAATATCAAGGGAAAGAGGCTGTACGGAAAATAAACGGTGCCCGAGAAGATCATCAGGATGAATGACGACATGTAATGGCGTTTCACATAAAGGAGATACCCCCCAAGAAAGAACGGCATGAAGAATACCTGATAATGAAAATCAAACCACGTAATTCCAGCAATGGGCGGATAGTAAAGAAAAGCCACCGCAATGCATACTGCTTTCCACCTCTCATTGAGAAAAATCACTGCCAGCCGGTAAACGATCAGCGCAGAAACGTTTATGGCGAGTATCTGTATGGCAAGCAGGGAATAGAGACGACCTGTAAGATATAGAGGCGAGAGTATCACAACAATAAAATCAGTGAAGAAATAGTTCAGGAATTGCTGCATGTTCACCAGCGAACCGTTAAAGACTTGCCATAAACGCTCATAGTTTAAGCCAAGGTCATAAACTGAGTAATTAAGTGACGTGTACCTGATGTATGAGATGTATATCCATACTGCATTGTAAAATGCGAAGGCTATGATCATCAGCACAGAAACTGTATTGCGCCTTCGTACGAAGGTATGCAGTTTTAGGTCGCCAGATGTCAAGTTCAGTTTCCTCCGCATGTAGTATCAAAAAATTTCCTGTAATCCGACATGGCTCTACCTTCCCTGTAATAATCTTCTATACCTGAGTAGAGCCCGTACCTTTGTGTTTCGCTCAGATCCATTATCCTCTCGATGTTTTCCATATATTCTTCCGCATTTACCGGATCAGCGAAATAGCCATAATTGGGCAGTATCTCCCTGTTTACAGGTATATCTGAAAGTACCACCGGAAGCTGGGAGTTTATGGCCTCTATGGTTGGTCTCCCAAATCCCTCATGGAGGCTGGGTGAAAGGAGCAGGTCTGCCGCGTTAAAATACAGCGGGTAATCGCCTTCTGGCACGGACTCTATATTTATGATGCGCCTGTTTCCCGTTATTGATCTTTCAAAACTTCCAATGTGCAGTATAATATATTCTTCTGGAAGTTTTCCGATGACCTCCGGGAGAATTTCCTGGTTCTTTCTCGGTTCCGCTGAGCTTACGGCGAGTATGATCCGCTTGTCCTGATCTAAATTCAGGCGTTTCCTTGCTTCTTCCTTGTCTCTCCTGACGAACGAACTATCTGTCCACTGATGGATCGTCACCGGATTAAGATTTGGGAACTTCTCACGTACTGCTCTCTCTGTTGATTTGGATATTGTTACAAGCCCCTGAAGCTTTTCCATTGACTCGTAATTTCTCTGGATATATTTCCTGAAGGCGTATGAATAAGCACTCCTCGATATCCCATCGCCTATTGGCTGAAGGTCGTGTACCGTGCCGGTCATATTAGCATTATATTTCTCCAGATGAAAAAATTCCGGCGAAGTTAGGTGTACTTGCTCGAATTTCTCCACATATTTCTTCCAGAATGATATTCCATATGATGACAGAAAAACCCTCAATGGATATAATTCTGGTCTTGGCTTGACGATGTTGGAATAGCCCGATTCGTCACTGCCCGATGATTTCTTGAAGAACACGAGTTTTTCAAAGAATTCAAGATCGTAGAGCAACTTCGAATAAATTCCCAAGCCCGTATTCAGCGGCGAACAGGAAATAACGGCAGATTTGGTAAACATTATCCTTCTGTCCAGTTCAATATTACCTTATGTTTAATCTTTATGAAATTGCCTGACACCGCCAAGATCGTTCGTGATTCATCGGGCACGCAACCACGAAAGCCTATCCAAAAGACCTGAATGATCTTCCCTTTCCACACTGCGCATATATTTCAGTGTAGCGCCAAGGAATTCCCCGTAACATTGATCCCACGAGAAATTCTTTGCCCACTTGGTGGCTCGTTCAGAGTAACTCGTAAGTATGGTCTCGTTAGCCAGAAGTTCCTCTGCGTTCGAAGCAATAGCTGAAATGCTTCCATACTGGACTAACCGCCCAGTAATATTGTTAACTACAGAATCCCTGACGCCGGGAACGTCGTATGCTATCACAGGACATCCGAATGCCTGCGCCTCCATGTTACTGAGCCCCCAGCCTTCCTTGACTGAGGCGCAGATTGAAAGCTTGGATATTGAAAACAGCTTGTACTTTTCTTCCTCTGTTATCCTGCCCAGAAAATGAACCCGTTCTCCGAGGCCCATGGTCTTTGATAACCGTTTCAGGCGGTCCTCATAATCTCCGGTCTCAGGAATTCCAAAAATGAACAGGTGATATTTTTCTGGAAGGCGCGCAAGGGCAAGAATGATGTCCTTATGGTTTTTCCACGGTCTAAGCGGTCCAGGGGCAACAAGATATTCCATCTTAATTGAGGGATTGTAGAATCCCGGGCTGACGCCGGTCTTTACAATGTGAACATCGCGATATCCCTGGTCCACCAGATCCTTCTTGGTGGATTCGCTGTTAGTAATTACCCTTGCCTTCCTGTATAGAGCTGGATTGATCACGTTCTGAAGGAAGTAGGCGAACGGTGCCATGAAGCCAAGTTTTTCCCTGAATACGGAGTATGGCATAAGGTGGTGTATCATGACCGTTTTGCTCTTACGGCTGAATAACCCAGACAGGAAGGGAATAGCATTTACCGACTCGAATACATAAGCTTTTTTTCTTGCGCGGAAAAATTCCAATACCATTGCAAAATAAACAGTAAAAATGTTTCCTACCCTGACAATCTCTATGCCATTGTAAACTTCCCTCCGGGGGCCACCTGAAAACCCGGACGAAATCCATGTTACCTTGACCCCGTCCTCGGCCAGCCTGCTTGCCATCTCATAACAGTATCGTTCCGCGCCGCCAGCTTTGGGGTTAAGGATGTCACGCCAGTTTATAATCACAAATTTCTTCGTTCTACGACCAGTACCATCTTCCTGATCAGGATCGGTATCCTGCATCTTGAAAGTATCCACTTTGCCTTTCGCGCCCGGTCTCATTTTTCAGTGACCTGAAACGGTCAATTTAAACTTTATGTGTAGTATATAAGTGCGAAATTATTTCTGGTAGCAAGGAAATCAGATTTCCGTAGAAATTTAGATCATTATGGGGACAATAGCCAATTTGATCATCTTAACGGAAAAACCTGTGACAGTGCTACTGAAACATTCTCCTTACCTGATGCAGATATCCACCTTATGCTGAAATTGGGGTTCAAAGAATAAGATTGGCCGTTGGAGTACATACATGAACTGAATTTGCCTGAAGCGTTTTCCCATGTGATCATCGGGTATCCTGTCACCGTTCCATTCTGCCCCACGACTGAAAAGGTAATGTTCGTGACAGCACTATCTGGAAGCTTTACGGTGACATTATATGATCCAGGTGCAACGAAATCGCTGCTCCAGTTTAACGTAAAAACACCGGATGCTGAGGATTTGACCTGCACATTATTGACTGTCTGCTGCAGTGGTTCAAAATCCGTATACCCGCTGTAATTAAGTTCGATCAGCATTATGCCATACTTTTCCGATAATACACCGTACATGCCGGAATCGAGAAGGTCATTGAAGACCTTCACTTCCATTGATGAATTGTACAGGTAAATGTTGGCAGTATCGTTGAAAAGGTAGTTGTACGGGTCATTGATCGCGTATTTCGGATAGTTGCTTCCGTTGAATTCGTATCCCACAATCCAGTGATACCCAACGGTCAGTTGCGGCATATTACCCTGCACAAGTACGGATGAACCCGGTGGAATCATTGCCATCATGCTGGAAAGTGCCTGATCCTGTGCGGTGTACGTTGTATTCTGCCTGGTGTCATAGGGGAATGATGATCCTGTTATCTCGTTTCCAACTGGAGTGAGAACGAGCGCTAGCGCGATATTTACTGCCACAAGTATCCCGACAGATCTTTTAAAGCTGGAAATTGTCTTCCTTCGTACTGATCTCGCTTTATACCTGCTAATCCCATATACTAGCGATATAAATATGCCCGGCGTATAAAGGGCAGCATACTGGTAACCAAAAGGTGTATAGTAAGGTGTATGAGATCCCTGAAAAAACATGAATATCAGGTACGGTAAGGAGAGCAAGAGGTATTTTGGACTGTAGAATGAAAACATCAAAAGGGCAGCCAATATTGAAAAAACGAAGATAAACTTGTACCAGATATTTATCAAAAGTGTTCCGGGAAATCCGAATATATTGGATACCGAGGTTGTATAACTCATGCCATAGTGCATGTTCACCAAGGCAACTATAATGACCGGAAATAGGAGAAGACCGATCACGTAAGACCTATTTTTGACTTTTCTCGTTGTGCTCATATCGTTATATATTACCAGGAGACCGAAGATAAAAACTACAGCCGCTGCAAGATAGTTGGTAATAGCAGCAAGAAACATGAAAAGAACTGAAAATAGCCTTCTATCTGAAAGGTAAAGCCAGAAACCAATGAAAAAGAATGTTGGAAACAGCGTCTGAAAGTGAAAATCATACCACACTGCCCCTGAAATCGGAAAATAAAGCAGGTATAAAAGAGAAGGAACTATGGATAAGACGGTATCGCCAAGAACATGCAGAGAGATACGGTACAGTGCATAGGACCCAAATGCAACCCAGAATGCCTGAAAGATTATGAGTGGAACGAAATTCGGGTAGGATTGGAAGAGGATTGCCAGAGGGAGATAAATCATCTTGTTGAACGTGATCTGCGAAGGGTTCTGCAAAAAGTACAGTGTACCACCATGAACTGCGCCGTAAAGAAGTCCAGAACTTAGGCCGAGATCATACACATATGCATTGAAAGAGTAAAATCGCATTACCCCAAGGATAGAGTAAACTGTGCCATAGACTATTAAAGATGCCAGGACAAATAATTCCCGGGATCTACCTTTGGAAACCAGTTTCCATACCCCCATGTAAAGACTTAATTCCAATCCTATAAAAAATATGTTGCTCCAAAAATGTTTCAGAAAGATGGGAAAGGATCAGAGAATCCTGTTGCGCATGCCAGATTAAACAAATATAATACACGAAGACCATTCGTTAAATCTAACCTTGTGATCCACAGGTACAGATGGTGGACAGAAGATATATCTATTTCACATTTTCCATCGTGGCTTTCACCGCTCTCATTGCTATGCTTTCCTTTGTGAGATATATTGACTTTTTCACCTCAAATGATGACCTCGGGATATTTATCCAACAATTAACCAGCGTCAAAGATGGCTTTTTGCTATACGAAGCTGGTGACTTCCAGGGATATGGAACACTTTCTTATCTGGAGATACATGCCACCTATGTCGAACTGCCCTATGCATACCTCTACAACTTATTTGGAAACCACATAACGCTCTTTGCCACGGAGGGTTTCGCTGTTGCCATCGGCACCATTCCGCTATATTTCATTTCAAAACACATCGGGCTGAATAAGAATTACACAATTGCCCTGCTGGTGCTGTATTTGTTCGGCTTTCTAATGATCTCCTCGTTGATGTATGACTTCCACTGGATGTCATTCATTCCCTTCTACTTTATGTCAGTGTTTTACCTCGTTTCTGTCAGAAGACACGCCCTGGCCGGGATTGCGATTTTATTTGGATCGCTGACACTTGAAGTCTTTCCCTTTCTGACCTTGGGTATTTTATTGTATTATTTTGTGGATATGGGAGGACTTCGGCTTATTTCGAAACCGCTGACTTTGTTTGCTAGAGGCTACCTGTATCTATATGGCCTGGCGGTATTGGCCATTTCCATTTTCCTGTTTGAAAGAGTAATGCAATTGACAGTAATTCCAGATTTACTGAACAATCAGAGTGGAATTGTTAATCTGGTCAGATATGGCCTTCCTTCTCTGGTCCCATCCAGTTTAAGCATGAACCAAATAGTTTTGCCACTAACATACTGGCCAATGATCTTTGCTTCGTTCGGGTTCATCCCACTCCTAGACAGGAAAACCCTGATCCTTAGCATACCGTGGATATACGAAACGTTCCTTCTCCATCAGTCGTATGCCAATGTAACGGAGCAGTACAACTTCATTGCGCTATCATCAGTGATAGTGGGTCTTGCATTCGGGCTTAAGAGATTATCAGACTGAAAAACGGGCCCAATTACCAGGAAGATACCCTACATATGGACTGCATCCGGCATTGTAATAATAGGTGCAAACCTGGGTACGGTGATCACGTTTCACCTTGACAATGTGCTGGTTGCGATCATCGCTATTATTTCCTTTATAAGCGCGTTTACCATCTATCTGACCAAAACAAAGAATGGCAGAGCCGTAAAGGTATCCTTGGCCAAACATGTAAATGCCAGACATGCTCTGATAGGTCTTGTTCTCCTTCTCCTTGTATTCAATGTCCTGGCAGGACCACTGAATACAAATAACAGTATACCTACTACAGACTCCGGATACGCTTTTTCATTCACCCTAAATCCAGAGTTCCATGCCGCGAAATCACTTGCTGGAATGATCCCCATAAATGCAACAGTTGCAGCTTCCGACAACCTCTTCCCGCTTGTTTCTACAGACATGAATGCTTATTCATTTTACTGGCTTCCGATGAATGAGCTTGGCCGGCCTGGCTATTACAACTTCAGTAATCCATTGCGTTTTCAGTACATATTTGTTGACCAGAGCCAGTTGAACCTGGTTCCATCTATAATGGTCGGTGCGATAACAAACTCATCGTTGTTCGGTGTCCTCGCGTCGGTGGTTTCTACGGACAGTTACCCGGGAAACATAACGCTGTATGAACGAAATTACTCTGGAAGCGAAACTGTTATCTTTGCATAGAAAATAGGCTTCCAGCAGTATTAGCGATTCACGGTTCAGCGCCTTGTATAATGACCAGGAGCACTACAAATGTCAGGTATAGGAAATCAACTTTCAGCACAATGGGGGCGTGTATGGCTGCCAAGAATGATATCTTTCGTCCTGGGCATCATTATCCTTAGTGTTTCATTTGCAGTTTTCCTTTTGCTGGGATATCTTAACATTCCAGGATTGGTCCTTGTATGGGTAATGATAGCGGGCAGCGCAATTCTCATGATCAAATCTGTAATGCTCCCCTTTGGCGGTTTAGGTAGGAAAATATCGACTTTTGAAAAAAACGGAAAGATAGTTTCCCTAATGCCCGTTGTTGTAATGGTTGCGATCTTCGTTGTATTTTATCTGCTAACTGGTGTCCTGAACATGCAGGGAACGGATGAAATCAATATTGACTACTATGCAGGATATCTTGTTTCCCATGGAATCAACCCATACGTGGCTGCGAACATGGGAAACGTGTTCAACTTCATGCACTTCCCGGCAGATCTTTCAACGCCACTTCTTAATGGCGGATATGTAACATATTTTTCGTACCCTGCGCTCATAGCCCTTGTATTTGCACCGGCTGCTTTCTTTAAGGTGAACGATGTCGTGGTTCCACTCCTCTTCACGCTCTCTACCTTTCTAGTTCTCTATTTTTCCTATTATCGCCCGCGTACCCCTAATTTTGTTTACCTCCTGGTTCTTATATCCTTGCTTGCCTACTACTCCTATCTTGCAGTTGGAGGGGTGGTAGATTCTGTATGGGTATTCTTTATTGTAATCGCTTTCCTGTCCAGAAAAAAACCTGTATATTCGGGGATATTTTTCGGTTTATCGCTTGCCGCAAAGCAGATTCCCATAGTGATCTTTCCTTTTTTCCTTTATATGATATTCAGGGAGAACAGCAGGAGGGCAAAATCAGCCATTTACTTCACGATTTCAATGACGTTTTTATTTCTGATTATCAATTTGCCATTCATTATTGTTTCTCCAGGAAACTGGCTTTCGGCAATGCTTTCCATCCTCAGCTCACAACTGGTTGGTGTTGGATTTGGCCCCTCGGCACTGGCTTTTACAGGTTTTTTGCAGATCTCTCATGCATTTTTTACCTTTTCGTTGATATCAGTCGCCATCTTCCTTTTCCTGATATATCTGCTTTACTACCAGAGACTGAAATTTGCATTTTTCATCTTCCCCGTGATAATTTTCCTCTTTAACTACAGGGTCGAAACTGACTACCTTAATTTCTGGCCAATACTCCTGCTGCCAGTACTATGGGAGCTGCATACTTTCAGGAAACCTGAAACTATTTGGACCCCTGATCCAATTGGTAAAGTAAAGGCCAGCTCATTAAAAGTGTCCGCCAAGAAAAAGAAGATCGTGGTCATTGGAATATCTGTATTTCTTGTGGCGTCAATTGCAGCCGCAGGATTTTATTATTCTGGCGTGGCTGTTAAGGCCAACAGGATCGAAATAGATGGGGTTTCTGGCATAGTGCATTCATCCAATGATCCTGGCAAAATTGTGTCAATAACCCTTAAAATGTACTTTGAACCTGGTAGCAATGTACCACCGCCTGGCCGTCCTTTTTTTACCATATACGTGCCCTTTCATGCCAATTCGTTAGTAACGGGTAACATGAATCCCCTGCTGTGGACAGCTACCTCAGACATCTCAACTGGCTACAGCATCATTACGATTGCGCCGGAATATAACTCCAGTGTGCTGAATATAAATACTCCATTCAGACTGGTGGCCTATTATGCTGGTTATACAGGTGTGCTCCTCAGTTCAGGCATACATTAATCGTGCAGTTATCTATTCAGTCGTCACGCATTCCTGTTCTGCCTGATTCGCGAGGATCATAAGTCTGCAATTTGCTTCTTGATTCTGCAGCCGGGGTCGGTCCTCCCTTTCCACTGCCCCTGCTCTTTAAAAGCCGAGACAGGTTAAGTGACTTTATTGTGAGAATTGAAAACCCAAACATTGAAAGCCCTAAGACCCAAACGCCTACATATAAAGACCACGCCCCAAGGAACAACCCAACCAACGAAAATGCTAGCTCAAGGTAGGACACTTTCCAGAGTTTCAGTTCTCTGTTGTAGTCAACATCCTTAGTAAATTTTTTATCTCCGGTCTTCGGCGTCTTGAAGTACGGCGTTTTCCTTCTGAATATGCCCTGTATAAATGCGATTGCTCCAAGAATGATCATGCAGGCGCTTGCATAGGTCAGAATAGGAATCATGGCGAGATTTTTTACTGTGACTATATTCTGAACTTTAAGGGCATAAAATGCGGAAAGGTAGAATACCACTGTTGGCACCGTTACTATTACCACGTAGATTGGGTTGCTGAATACCGAGGTACTGGGAGCTTGCCAGCCAAAAACAAGAGAGAATCCTGAGAGAAAGCTGGTGATTATCCAGCTGAGATTCGTAAATGGCGACAGGTATGTAAGGAACAATACGAACTTGTCTCTTATGGATATGTCCTTTGAATGAATTGTTTTACCGAAGTACACAGAAGCTATTTTGGTCCAACCCTTTTGAATTTGATATGCCCTCTTTTTCCAGATTTCCAGGGTTTCTGGGTCTTCGCTCATAATCCTTGCATTGCTGAGGTATATACCCCTTGTGCCTGCTGTATAGAGCTTCCATGAAATTTTTGCGTCATCAATTTCAATGTGTTCTGACCACAGACCAACTTTCCGTATATCCGAGCACTTGTACATTATATAACCGCCCTGACCAGAGAATGGGAAATTGGGCAAATAGGAGCCCATTTTCGAAATTGTGTCTCCCTGATCCTGCGATACGGCAAAGAGTGCAGTGATCATGTTGAAGTACCTGTTATAGTGCCCAACGCGGAATGAGACAAAAGAGGCATCAGGATGGTTCTGGAATGCATGTACTCCCTTAACAATCGTGTCTTCAAGTATCCTTGAGTCTGAATCAAGCTGCAATACATAAACGCCTGTCACCAGATTCATGGCGAGTGTCATGGAACCTGACTTGAAGTTATCCCTGTCCGGTCGCCTGAAAACAACCGCGTCAATTCCTGCCCTCTTTGCACGTTCTGCCGCGGCGTCGACTATACCAACTGTCTCATCGGTTGAATCATCGGCAAAAACTATCTGCAACTTATCCTTTGGATATTTTGTTGCAATGACGGAATCTACGCTCTTATCGATGACGTATTTTTCGTTATAACTGGCTATGAGCACCGAAACTTTTGGGTATTCAGTAAGAAGTGGGGTTTCTTTCTCAAGGTTATGAGGGTATCTCAATGAATAAACAAAAAGAACGAGCTGGTAATATGAAACCATAAGAACCGGAATGGTGAAGAGAATCGAAACTATAGCAACTAATTCCCATGTCTGCATGTTGTTTTTAAACCATCATGCGATCAGCGTTGAATATATAATTTTACCTCGCGAGTAGTAGCTAGGAGGCAGGATTGGGTATTGGATTTTTTTATAACTTTCAAGTTTATGAAAACATGTGGTGGAACCAAGATATGTCAATGAACCATAATCCTGTATGGAATCCCAAGTCTTCGTGCCATTTCCCCCTCAAGGTCATCCCTGTCTCCAACAACAAAGGAATCATCTAAATTGATGTTGAAATCCAGTGCAGCCTGATCAATCATCGCAGTTTTTGGTTTCCTGCAATTGCATTCTGCTTCTGGCGTATGCGGGCAATAATAGAGGCCATTAACATGTATACCTTGTTTCCGGAGTTCATTCAGCAATGATCCGGTGAATTCTTGAAACTGCGAAACCGTGAAGTATCGCCTATCGATGCCTGATTGGTTTGTAACAATTATGATGAGATATCCGCGATCCTGAAAATCCTTCATTAATTCAACGGCATCGTTATAAATGTGCAGATCCGTAATCTTGTGGCAGTAAGGGCAGTCCCTGTTTATGGTACCGTCCCGATCAATGAACAGCGCCCTGTTTTTGGTGATCATTCAGGAATTCTTTTTTCCATTGCACGCCGCTAGTTAAATGCTTTGCAGCAGTGACGACAGTTCAAGGGTCTCGTCCACAATCACTCCCTCATTCCGCACCTGTATATTCCGGTGGGGTCAGTATCTTCAGCGACTTGGGCTCAAGATCGACCTTCAGAGGCGAAAACCCGATGAATTCCCCGTCAATTTCCAGCGGTACGTTTTCCGTGAACATCTCGAAAGACATGGCACCGAAGTTCTTTACCTCTTTTTCATCTGTGTAGGAACCGTTTTTCAATTTTCCAAGCTTCATCAGGAATTTCAACCTGCTCATTCCCTCGATGATGTGAATTTCCATCCGGCCGTCATCGACCAGCGAACCGGGGGATGCAAGAAGTCCTCGGCCAAAATAGCGACCGTTGGCAAGTATCACTTCAATCACCTTCCCTGAATATTTCTCCATACCTATGACCATGTCCACTTCGTAGGATTTCAGGCTCATTGTTTCCATCAAGATCTGCCTGGTGAAGGAAGTGTTTCGAGAAGGTTTTCTCTTTTCCCCGAATCGCTTCATCACCGAAGCACCAAAACCTATTTCCATTACATTTATGAAATGCTTCTGACCGGAATTATGATCCACGCGCACAGTATCTATGGTTCTTACCCTGTTTTCCCTCAGGGAATCCTTCAGTGTGCTGTGATGTATCCTGCCTGTTGTCCTGGTGAAATCCGACCCATTGCCAAGCGCTAGGGGGATCATAACGGTTTCAGTGCCTATGAGACCCTGAGAAACCTCGTTAAGTGTGCCGTCACCCCCAGCGGCAATGACATAATCAAAATCTAGGGCAGAGAATTTACGGGCGATTTCAGAGGCTTCTCTCGGCTTTCTCGTTATAACGATCTCGTTCAGGCTATCCACGCTGCTCCTGATTTTATCGAGATTCTTCAGAGCAATGCCGCCGCCGGCTACTGGATTGACTATTAAACCGATCTTCATTTCACTTTCCCATTGACCTTAGGACTGTCTTGGCTTCTTCCATGATCTTCGGGAGCGCCGATGGATTATAGATCTGAGCCGCCTCTCTTCTGAGCGCTATATCCTCTGGATATAATGGGCACTCGTAAAGTGCCTCATGCCTTATTCTGCTGCCATCCCTTGGGCGACTGTACCCAAGAAGCGGGAGACCTTTGGTCTTTATGCTGATTTTAAGCTCTGATGCAACGATCCTTGCAACCTTCCGTGCAATTGCCCTGTAACTGGTTAGTTTCCCCCCGTAAATATCGATGATCCCCGCACTGCTGTCAATGTGAAAGTCCCTCGATATTTTACCTGGATCATCACCAGATCCAAAAAGAGGCCTTATGCCTGAAAACGTTCCGATCACTTTGTCTCTGGAAATGGATGGGAAAAGTCGTCTGACGCTGTTTACAAGATAGTCAATGTCCTCATCGGGTACAGAAAAGTCATCAGGTGAGTCTACGAATTTGTCTGTTGTCCCGATAATCACAACCTTTTCTCTCGGTATGATGAAAAGCTGCCTTTTGTCCAGATGGGACCTGAAGGCAATGGCATAATCCATGTTCAGGTTCTTCCGGTCCACGATGACGTGAATCCCCTTGCTCAGGCTGAAATTCTTTGGGCCGTTCCTGTCATAGAGATCCCGAATCCTTTTTGCCCAGGGACCGCCACAGTTCACGACAACGTCTGCAATTATTTTCCCGCTCTTCACGCCATACCTGTCGCTGTACTCCAGCGAATAACCGCCGTCAACCTTTGTAATACCCGTAATCTCCGTATAATTGAGACACGTCGCTCCACGATCGTGGGCGTATGTAATGTTGTACATCACGAGTTCGGTATCCTCTGTCAGCCCATCGTAATATGGAAAATAACCCCTTACACCAGGAATCCCAAGGTTGTCCTTTACCATTTTCTGCACTTTCAGGTGCCCGGCAAGTACATTATAAAGGAATATGCCCAGAGTCAGTTCCCCCTTTCCCCAAGAATATTCATCTATTAATACCCTGAAATCCAGTTTTTGCACAATATCCGTGGTTTTCAGGAGGTATTCCCTCTCCTTGAGCAATTCCCTTGTAAGGCCAAGTTTTCCCTGCTGTAGGTACCTGAGCCCTCCGTGGATGAGCTTGGATGATCCTGCACTTGTTCCTGAGGCAAAGTCAGCCTTGTCGAACAGGGCAGTGCTTATCCCGTTTTCAGCCAGTATATTGGCCAGGCCAGCACCGGTGATCCCACCGCCGATTATGGCTACCTGGAAATGTTTCCCGTTGAGTTCCGAAAGTTCCTTGTTTCTTGTCCTTGCCGAAAATTCCTTAATATATATCGCCTCCTGCGAATAAGGGGTCAATGAACTTGGACTGCATGTTCAGCTTTTCCCTGTTCTCAAATTTTCTCATCAGCGTTCCCGGGCTGTGGTGGTGCGTTACTGGTGAACCGTGGCTGATGAAATTTTCAAGCATTGCATCTCTTAAAGCAGAAATATCCTCAAGTACATTATCTGATCTAATGGCAAACGTGAAATATACGCACGCCCCCTGTTTGTACAGGTGTGAAATGTGAGACATTATGAACCCTCTTATTTCCCTCTCTTTCCTCATTTTCTCAAAAATTTCAACCGTTGATCTATGCAGTTCCAGCATATTGGTCCATAGGGCAGAGGTCTCAAGCGTGTCCGGAACTATACCCCTCTTCCAAAGCTCATTCCCGAGATACGGTCGCTCGTACCGGTCTCGTTCCCACGTAACCGCAGGAAATCTCCCAAGCGAGATGGAATTCTCCGGTCTCGTTATCCTGTTCTGGTCGTTGTCAATCATTATCATCAGGCATGGTTCCCTGAAACCTTTCCCGGATATTCTCCTCCTCACGTACCTCAACCCGAACGATTCCGCGGTGTTCTTAAATGAGAATTCAGTCTCAGCTGCGTCTGACATTCTTACCAGAGCGGGAATTTTATCAAGGTTCCGCATGTAATGGATGCCAGATGCAAAATCCCTGACTATGAAAGACCTGTAATACCTCGTTACAGGTAGCCTGTCTACCTTGATTGCAGCCTCAGAAATAAGCCCAAACCTTCCCTCTGATCCCAATGCTATGTCCCTAGCCATAAGGCCCGACGACTCTCTTGGACTCAATACATCCTCCAAGTGCCCATCTGACCTTACCAGTGATGCCCCAACAACGCGGTTCTCGATGGAACCGTAATAATTGGATTCCTGGCCTGCAGCCTTGGTGGCGATCCATCCTCCAACCGTTGATGATAGTATTGACTCCGGAAAATGTCCCGTGGTGTAACCCGATTCATTTAGCTTTCTTTCGAGTTCCAGGCCTTTCCAGCCTGATCCAACCGTAGCAATATTCTCCAGTAGCCTGAATTCCTTGAGCCTGCCCACGGAAATAGCTATGGTTTTTCCGGAACGCCTGAATAGGATCGATCCGTTTACAGAAGTGCCACCACCGTAAATTATGGATCGAATGTTTTTACTTTTGAGGAACGCCATAAGTTTTGGCAGATCTTCCTTATCAGGTTCCACTACCGCGTCAACAATCTCCGGATATTTACCTTCCCTGAGCATTTCCACTTCAATCGATGACAGTCCGAAGGAATGTTTCAGCCGGGCAGCGTGGTCCATGGAGACCTTTTCCCTTCCAACTACCGCGGAAAGATCGTTTTCTAATTGAGCATCATCTGGCAGGTCCGGTACTTCCGCCTTTCCGTCCCAGATCATTGCATTCCATTTTATTCCGAAAATAGACTCTATCTCTTCAACGGCGGATTTCTGAACGCCATAAGTGTCGCGGTCTCCATAAAGCACCCTGATGGCGGACATGGTTAGATAAGCGCGTGTGTGTACAAATTCCTTCGCTTCTCATTGTAACTCAAGCGATAGCCCCGGTTTCAGGGCGACATGCTACAGCAATTCTTGGCATGAACCTCGAAAATCCGAAAATTAAGGCAAGCGCCAATGATTACGGATATCACTGCATTTATTGCCCGATATTTCATCTCATATTACGCTTTTGCGGAGTATAATAGCAGTTCTGCCAAGATGGAATCAAATGCAATATCTGCTTAAACCAGTAGACCGGGTTCTTAGGACATTAAATCCAATAGTGAACTTTTGTAAAAGATCCATGCTAAAACTTATATAAATACTGCAGGTTTACATCTATGGCAGAATTTCCAAGTGATGAATGGGTTAAAAAATATATGGAGAAATTGAACGCCAGCAAAACTTATGAAGACGCAGGAAAGACATGGGAGGGGGACATCCTCTTTGTGGTGCAGAAAGACGAGACTCATCCAAAGGACGAATATGTCTACCTTGATCTCTTTCATGGAAAATGCAGGTCTGCAAGATATATTGGCCCTGGCGCAGACCTTCCAAAAACGGAGTTCAAATACATCGGGAAATACACGAACTGGGTAAAACTCCTAAAAAAGGAGATCGATCCTATTCAGGGAATCCTTACAGGAAAGTTCAAGCTAGACGGCCCAATGATGAAAATAATGCGCTACACAAAGGCAGCTAAGGAAATGGTAAACACCGCTTCTATGGTGGACAGTCAGATCCGCTGAGAAAGCAGACCCAAGAGACTCATTACGATATGTTTAAAGTACCTGGAAAGCGTTAACGTACAGGCAACTTGGTGAGTCATGATGGCTTTTGGAGAGCGTGGTGAATGATATGGGAGAACTGGAAAAAATAGAGGAGAAGCTGAAGAAAGAGATTGAAAAGAATGACCTCCCCCGAAGCGAGGTGAAGGTAGATTCAACATCTGTGCTGGACATTCTGTGGCATAATGCCCTCGCGAATGGGGAGAAACCGGTTGAATATAGTTCAACGGAGCACAAGTACATAGTGTCCTTCGGTTATGCTGAGATGCAGATGCCAGACGGGAAGGTTGGCGTTCTTACCGATGTTCCGGATATGGATGAGAGGAAAGACGTGATTGACATGACCTTCAGTGTAATCGGTATCAAGGATACAAAAGAAACTGAACTTGAGTTTTTCAAGAACAATATTACCGTCACTCCAGAGAGGGAGTACAAACACATTCTTGATTTTGAATGGGCGGTTATAAAAAAAGGAAATATGTGATTTCGATAACTATTTCTTGATCAGTTCCAGTATCCGCCTGTATTCGTCCTCTGAGATTTCTCCTCTCGCTAGCCTTTCCCTTGCTATGTCCTCTGGAGTTGAGGCAGATGATCCACTCTGATGATGATCATAGGGATCCCTGAACCAGCCGAAGAAATAATAAAGGAACACAAGCACAAATATGACGGAAACCACACCAACAATGGGCATAATAATGCCCATGCCGTAGAAACCATACCCCATCATCCAGTATGGGCCGTAGGTACCGGTATTACTGCTTGGGTAGCTGTGATCAAACAAAATGGATGCGATTATAGACACAGCTGCCATGACTGCCACTAGACCAACTACTATCCAAACAAAATTCCTAAACTTTGCTTCCATGATTAATGATATGGCTGAAATGGTTCTTAAGGGAATCGTGAAACATGTTTCATGAAAAGATTACCGCCTGACAATACTTGCACGAACTTCGAAGTTCGATATTATTTTATCGGACTCTCCCAATCAAAATTATCTCGTTTGTCACGCCTTTTCTGTTCTTGACTACCAGTTCTTTCTCCTCCAGGGATGTGATCGCCCTGGAGATCGTAGCCTTGGACACCCTGAATGAACTTGTAATTTCGTTCTGGAGCATCCTATCTCCGTGCTCGTGGAGCAATTCTATGATCTGTAACTCAATCTCTGATAAGAATTCTGCATCCATCTCCGCCTGCTTGGATACAGAACTCTGATAATCAGTACGCAGCGGTCTCTCCACTGAAATAGGCCTCACGGTTGATAGTATGCCGGTAATCAGCGGATGCATCCTTACGAACCCTCTTATGGCGGTGGCTATGATTCCGGCGTTTATGACAATGACAACTGCGAAGATTATGAGCACCTGCTCTGTAATCTCTGTTCCAACATATGACATCACGAGTAAGGACGTCACTGCCACGATAATTATCACAACCGCCAAAAAGAGAGACATAATCCAGAACAGCAGCGTTTTAAATGCAGTCCCGTTTTGAATTTCTGGGATTTTTTGTGTTGCCATGATGCCACCATTAAACTAAAGGATCATTCAATAAAAGCGAAACCCTTCGCCGATAAACTCCCGGATCGTCCTACCCTTATTGTCACATCTTGCCTTCCCTTGTCAATAGAGCCATATATATCCTGCCCCATAACAAGAGTCACTCTACCTGAAGCAAGAATTTTCCAATCCCCAGCGGGAACTGACAGAACTGATCTGATGCGAACAGCCTTCTGGATCTGGCACCATTGGTCATTGCATGGCCCCTTCTCAATTTGCGATTCTAGAAGTATAATATTTCCGTCAATCTTGGAAATGCCGCCACGGTTAACACTAATGTGGCCTTTACCAACAGGAATTGCGATCATCTTAGAGGTTTCTTTCATGCTTCTCACCATGGCAACTCATCCATACATTCAGGACAGAGATATGATTTCACTGGCCTAGATAAGAGGTGCCTGTACATCATGCCTTGCGATAAGCCCTTAAGTATACATTATGCATAATACCTAGACCCGGATCCATTAGACAATGGAAGTTTCCAATGTGGACAGGTTCATTTTGATTCACTGGACATGATTTGCCTCCTTTTTTTAAGGTCACGTTCGCAGTTTGGGCAACAGGCATAAAACGTCCTTCCAGCGATTTCTACCATTATGGGATCGCTTTTTATTTCCTTTCCGCAGTAATCGCAATGAATATCTTCAAGGCGGGTTATATTATCGTTTGTTATACGTGATTTCGCGATTTCAATTCTCTTAATCCTTGCGTTCTTGACCTGCATCAGGTCCTCGTAGTAAAGCACGGCAATGTATGTATCGTCCATGAGCCTGAACTGCTCCACAATAAGATTCTCTGGGATCTCTTTCACGTCGTCAACGTATACGAGAGCCATATCTTGCTCGTCTTCCTCGAGGGTAACGGTAAACTTCCTGATTCTGCCGTTCTGTACAAGACCATCAAGAGCTTTTTTTGCAGTGATCCTGCTCACGCCAAGTTCCTCTGCTATGTCCACAATATTTTTTCTGGAGTTCTTTTTGAGGATTGTAATGAGTCTCTGCTCAATTTCGGAAGAGTTTTTTCTCATTATGTTAAAGAATGCAATATACGGTTTAACTTTTTGTAAAGACATACTTTATCATTTCCAGAATAATAAAGTGCCATGGCAAAAGACGTAATTTGTGGAATGAAGGTTAGCGAGAACACGGATCTAAAGAGCAATTTCCAGGGCAAAACCTACTACTTTTGCAGCAGCCACTGCAAAGCAGAATTTGACAAGAATCCCCTAAAATACACCAGATAAGAAGTGGACCCTGATGCCAACAGATCCAGTCTGCGGGATGTTTGTGCCAGAAGACACAGACCTCAAATCGGTCATTGACGGGCAGACCTATTATTTCTGCTCCAAGACATGCCAGCAGAAGTACAGCTCACCTGAAAAAGAGAAGAACAGGCTGAAACACCGCCTGATTGTGGGCTGGTCTCTTTCAATTCCCATCATACTGATCAATTACCTGCTCCCTGCCAGTCTTTTACCCCTGGCAACAGGCAAGGACGTCCTGCTCTTTGCGCTTACGTTGCCCGTTCAGTTCTATTCAGGCTATGGATTTTATGAAGGCGCCTACCATGCAATTAGGAGCAAAACCGGCAACATGGATCTGCTCATTTCCATGGGTACCATTACAGCCTTCGTATTCTCAACCTTTGTAACGTTTGCTCCGTCCTCAATTCCCGGATCGGATGTGTACTTTGATGCATCGGCATTCATAATCACGCTGATCTTGACTGGTAATTTTATCGAGAATGCCACTAAGGCGAGAGCCAACTGCGCGGCCGGAAAACTCCTCTCCCTCATACCCGATTCCGCACATTACATTTCAGATAAAGGCGAAGTAATCGAGGTGAAGACTGATCAGATCAGGCAGGGAGACAAACTCGTTGTGAGACCGGGGGAAATTTTTCCCACAGATGGTATTGTCCTGGAAGGGGAGAGCGAGATTGATGAATCCATGCTGACCGGAGAGCAGGCACCTGTCCTCAGGACTGCTGGTAATGAAGTGTCTTCTGGCACGTCTAATCTCAACGGGCTTCTGAAAATACAGGTTACCAGAACAGGCAAGAACAGCACTGTCAGCCAGATATATGAACTTATACAGCGGGCAATTTCTGGAAGGGCAAAAGTGCAGCGCATTGCCGATGTTTTTTCGTCAGTCTTTGTGCCAGTCGTGATTGTTGCAGCCCTCTCATCCGGACTTTTCTGGTACTTCTATCTTTCCAGCGTTGGATATTCTCTCCCTCTCGAAATTGCAATCCTTGCGTTTGTTTCAGTGGTTGTAATCGCGTGCCCTTGCGCCATAGGTCTAGCGGGACCCATAACTCTCCTTATTTCATCCAACAAAGCCTGGGAGAATGGGATTATTATCAAGAACACTGGTGCGCTGGACCGTCTTTCCCGGGTAAACAGGGCAGTATTTGACAAGACTGGAACACTGACCGATGCCGATCCAGTGATCGCTGGAATTGACCCTTCTGGACCATACTCGGAAGAGGACCTAATCATGATGGCCGCCTCCCTCGAATATTCTTCAAATCACCCAATTGCTAAGTCCATAGTTACCCTGGCAGAAAACAGGAACGTGGAGATCCGAATGGCTGAAGGGATCGTGGAAACGCCAGGATCTGGAATTTCGGGCATTCTTGATGGCAGAAAGATGAGCGTTACAAGGGCTAATAGACCAGGTGGGTCCGTTGTTGCAGTTGAAGTGGAAGGCAAAACTGCAGGTTATATACATCTTTCCTACAGGGTAAGGAACGGAGCCAGAGAAACATTGGCAGAACTAAAGAAATTTGGAGTAAAGACCGCAATGGTGACGGGGGATTCCAAAGGAGAAGCGAAGAGAATTGCCGATGATCTTGGCATTGAAGAAATATACGCTGAAGTTCTTCCCGCGGAGAAAGCGGAGATCATCAAACGTTATCAGATGAGCGGAGATTTCGTAATGTTTACGGGAGACGGCATCAATGACACTGTGGCTCTTGAGACAGCTGATGTGGGGATCGCCATGGGGTCGGGAACTGATATTGCCAGGGAAAATGGAGACATAATACTGCTTAAAAATGATCTCCGGCAGATAATCCTGACAAAAATCATAGGTCAGAAAACAATAGTAAAGATAAAGCAGAATATTGGCTGGGCAGTCGGCTACAATTCGGCGCTGATACCCATTGCCGGCGGAATCCTTGTTCCTTTTTTTGGTCTGGGATTATACACGTTCCTGCCAATGATCTCCGCTCTAGCCATGGGAATGAGCTCAACATCAGTTGTCCTGAATTCCTTGCTCCTGCGCGGCAAAATCTCAAGGGAGTGGAGTAAGAACATGGATGAAATCACTGGAATCGAAGAGAATATTGCACGCTCCACGTTGCAAAATGGTACATGAACTTGCGGGTTTGCCACATTTTACATAGTAAGCCTGCATGTCGACATAATTGGAAACAATCTGCGAAGTTTGCAATGGAACTGGAGTTGTCATGGATTCTGAGGGCCATCGCGATATATGCCAAAATTGCATGGGACTTGGAACAACCACTCAGAATCAGGCAGAGGGGTCCGAGATTGACAGTAAGACAGCACAAAGAAACAGGAAACCGCTGATCCGTGCATTATGGATACTGGCGGTAGTTATGGCTGTTTACTACTCCGCATTCATATTCGGAGACATGATATTCCATTTTTCCTTATCCATATTCATCCTAATACTGATTGCAGGCCACTCCATTTCCGTTGGTGGATTTATCTTATATCTTATCCTGGTTTCAATTCCAAAAGAACTAAAAGAATAATATATGCCAGACATCGGCACCGCAAACAAGATAAGATAGAAAATATACCCCTCTGAAAAAAATTAAAAAGTCGAACAATATTACGAGACCAGTGTTAAATTGATCCAAACATCCAGGACGTTAAGAAAATGAATATTAGGAGAGTGGTATTAGATGTCGGGAAAGCTCTGTCCAGACCGACGTTTGTGGAACTTATACATTCCATCGAGATTGTGCCGGGCGTGGAAGCTGTCAATGCCAATGTCACTGAGATGGACATGGAGACAATGGGCATCAGCATTACAGTCGAAGGGAACAATATAGATTATGAAGAACTTGTAGATTCAATCGAGAAGACGGGATCAGTGGTTCATTCTGTGGACCAGATTGCCGCTGGGAAAAGGCTCATAGAGAATATTCGGGGCAACACTTGAGGGACGATATTCTGTTCCCAGTTACTCTTGGGCTTACAGATGGCATCATAACTGTATTGATGCTGGCTTCGGCAGATTTTCTGGGACCCAGCAATATGACAGTGACCCTTGCCGTGAGGATAGCTTTTGGGTCTGCATTTGTCGGTACGCTCAGTTTCTTCATAGCAGAATATTCCAGATTGAGGTCTGAACTTACCAAGGTTTCGCAGCACCTGACGATGCGGCCATCAAACAGGCTTATCAAGACCGATCTTGGGACAAGAATATTGATAGAATCCCTCGGCGGAACCCTTCTGTCAGGATCTTTCGGGTTCATAGGTGCACTTATACCGCTTCTCTTCGACGTAATTCTCCCTGCGGAAGGTTATCTTGCCATCATTTCCGCCTACCTGGTGCTTGCAATAATGGGCATGGGCATAGCTAGTGTCTCCTCTGGAAACAGATTGAGGTGGATAATGTCCCTTATAATTTTGGGAGCAACGGTGACAGTAGTAGGGAAGTTCATAGCAATTGTTAAGTGACGCTATGCGGAAGGATTGGTAAATACATTAATACCACGATATAATGATTATACAGGGTTAAGATGGAAAAGACAGCGTCCATTATCACCATCGGCAATGAGATACTCAAGGGAAGGACCGTGAATACGAACTTTGCCCTCATAGGCCGGATTCTTACATTTTCAGGGTACAGGGTCAGGAGAGGGTATATTTGCGAAGACTCACCTGAAGAAATCTCGGAAGTTTTTCGGGATGCAGTCAGCAAAAGTGACCTGGTTGTATCTTCTGGAGGTTTGGGGCCGACATTTGACGACATGACAGTTGACTCCGTAGCTA
>JAVYSB010000012.1:0-21547 GCA_038729425.1 Thermoplasmataceae archaeon
TAATCTCTGTCATATTTCGAAAAGCCATAAGCGTAGGGAAGAAGGTAAGGGAGACTACAAATATCTCCAAAGGGAAAGTTTCACTTGCAGCACAGACAGCAGATATACTGAATTCATACTCTCAATCCAAAAAGAACATAATGATAATTGGGACCGGGAAAATGGCAACTTCAATTGCGAAATATCTAAAAAAACTATCTCCTGAATCCATGTCCATCTGTGGGAGAACAGAGGGACACGCCGCAAGACTCGCTGCCTCCCTTGGTGCGAGCTACCTCCTGATAGACAATGTCGCCGACGGGATTGCAAAGAATGACGTGATCATCGCCGTTACGTCCTCAAAGGACTATATCGTAACACCACAAAACTCTGGAAAATCCATCGAGTCAAAGATCTTCATGGACCTTTCAAATCCAAGGAACATTGATCCTGCGATCTCTAAAAGTGGTTGTGTATTGATCGATCTGGAACATATTCAACCAATCATTGAGAGGAACATGAACACAAAGAAAGCGGAAGTGAAGCTTGCTGACAGGATAGTGTCTGAAGAGTTGGATGGCTTCTCGAGAACCTTGCTGGAAATGGAAGCTGAGGATTTCATCAGTGATATATACCTGTTCTCAAAGCTCATTGAAAATGAAGCCACAAAGCAGCTTATACGGGAGGTTTCAAAGGGCGTGCCGCTAGATCAGGCTGTAAGCAGCATGGCTAACTCTCTTGTCAACAAAATCTTGGCGCCTCACACCATTGCGTTGAAATCACTTATAAGAGAGCATGGAAATGATCTCATGGAAGATACCCTTCGCCGTTTCCACAAAGAACTTAGAGATCACTACGACGATTATCTGAAGAGATCTGAAGGTCACCGAGCATACCAAAATCAACAAGACCAAACTCCTCAGTTAAGCCAAAAACCCTGAATTTTTTCGGATCTGTTTTTTTAAGCACAGGCGTGAAATGCTCCTGGCTGAAAAGTGACTGCGTTACGTCTGTACCCGATGAAAAGAAGCTCATTGCTGGTGTTATAAGAATACTTGATTCCTCATTGAATACGAAAGCAGGAATCTTGAAGACTCCCCCGATCTCGTCACGAAGGACGAAAGAAGGATGTTCGTGACCAAGTATGGTCATTTTCCTCAGATCCCTGTCTCGATCTCCGTGATAGATGTAATAATTGTCGCTCTCATAGGTTTCTACCAGATCAATGTTCTTCCTCTTCAGTATGGTCATGAGGAAGTTATCATGGTTTCCCCTAACAAAAACAAGTCTTGTCCTGTCTGAATACCTGTCGATGAAGTGCACTATGTCATCCCACTCCTGGGGCAGGTTTCTCGAGAATTCCTGCTTGAAGTCACCATTGATAACCAGCCTCTCTGGTGAGTACCTTTCCAGTATTTTGTCAACCATTCCCTCCACATGGCCAAGTTGAAGTTTAGGAAGGAAAAGGCCATGCAGATTCATCTCCTCTTCGAACCCCAGATGCAAATCCGAAACAACCGCTGTACCCTCGTCACTCAAATATGCGCAGTGGAGGTCTGATATGAAGACATTTTTTGAGATCTGAATGTCGTGCAACAAGTGCTGTATTTGACACAACGCATTAATCTTTTTAATTGGTCTTGAAGTTTTTGAATGAGCCAGGAATAGGGTAGCTCGCGTCCCAAAGGTTGTGTGATTGCTTTTATAGTCTTTTCCAATTGCCTCCTGAAAACAATGTTGAACAGGGAACTGGCAAGTACGATAAAGAACCTTATGCCTCCAGTAACCGATAAGAGAGACCCGGACAAGCCGGTCTCTGTATGGAAGGAACTGGACCGGATTCGGGGGAAGCCTGAACAGACCGTAGTCGTCATATTCAGAACCACCGGCTGCGCATGGTACAAATTCACCTCCTGTTCGATGTGTGGTTACTTCAATGACATTTCGGGTAAAATCACAGAAGAAAACCTGCTGAAGCAGGTAGAATTTGTTTCGGAGTCGATGGAAGGAGCGCGGGTGGTCAAGGTCTTCACGTCCGGCAGCTTCCTTGATCCCATAGAGATTCCCATAACCGTCCGAAAAAAATTTCTTGAGTCACTAGCTGAAAAAGCTGACAAGGTACTTATTGAATCAAGGACTGAGTACATTACAGAAAATAATCTGAAAAGCCTACATGAAACTGGAATTCCCATAAGAATTGCCATCGGACTTGAGAGCGCGAATGATACCGTCATCAGGGATTCTATCAATAAGGGGAGCACCTTCGCCAAGTACCTGGACGCCGCTTACATTATCCGGAAACTCGGTTTAGAATTGCGTACCTACCTATTGCTCAAGCCACCGTTCATGTCTGAGGCAGCTGCGATAACTGATGCTATCGATTCCGTGAGGAAGGTTGCGCAAATCTCAAATGATGTGTCAATCAACCCGATGAACATACAGAAGAATACGCTTGTGGAAAAACTATGGAAGAAGGGACTTTACAGGCCGCCACGTCTGTGGAGCCTTGCAAGAGTCATACTGGAATCGTCGGAATTCGGGACAGAAGTCCTGTCATATCCAACCGGTGGCAACAGGGAGAGGGGAGTGCATAACGACTCATTTGATCAGAAACTTCTCGATCTGATAGTGGAGGGATCGCTTAGCCAGGATTTTTCAAATCTAAAAGAGTATTACAGATCATCTGACCTGAGTGAGTACTGGAGAAAAATCGAACTGGAAGACCGTAACTTATTCCAGCCGGACTTCGAGAAATTGATAAGAAGGACCGCCTCGGCATCCCTGTATATTTGAGGATAACATGAGTGAAAAGCTGAAGGAAATTGGAGAGAGGGAAATAATAGACAGGCTGAGAAAGAGATTCAGGCTGAAAACACCACAGGACGATTGCGCGATCTTTGAGGATGGAGATAGTTACTGGATGATCACCACTGATGTCATGAACTTCAAGACACATATTCCGAAGGGAACAACACCGGAACTCGCGGGAAACTACTTTGTAAATTCAAATCTCAGTGACATTGCAGCAATGGCTGGAAAACCTGAATCGTTCATGACCGCTTATTCCATGAATCCAAACACAGATTATGAATTTCTCGAGAAGTTCGAGACAGGCGTAATCAGGGCCCTCAAGAAGTTTGACTGTGATTTTGCGGGGGGAGACCTGAAGGAAGGTGAAGGCTTAACAATGACAGGAATAGCCACCGGGAGACAGAAGAAAAACCTCACCCGGAAGCGAAGCGATATATCTTCGGACCAGATCATAGGAGTTACGAACACCCTCGGAAGGTCTGGGTCAGGATACGTTTTTTATGAACATAAATACAGGATCCCTTCTGCACTGAAGATGATCCTGGACATAAAGCCGAGGATCAGGGAGGCACAGATCATAAGCGAGCACGGCGGAAAGTTCATGATGGATCTTTCAGACGGGCTCGCTTCATCCATGAGGCAGATGAAGCATGATTATGGTGTCGGTTTCCGTATAGTGCAGGAGGAAATACCTGTGGCTGCTGAAGTGAAAAAGGCAGTTTCCCTTTCAGGAAGACCAGAAACTGATTTCACACTAGGCTTTGGCGGAGACTATGAACTTTTGTTTTCCATTGACAACAGGAATTACAGTGACTTCATGAACGCAATGGAGGCTGAGAAGCTAACCGTATCTTTTATTGGAGAAGCTTGGAAAGGTGATAACATAGTTTATGACGGTTCCTCATGGGTCGGCCTCAAACAGCATGGATATGAACACTTCAGGAAGCACGGGTTTCCTATTTAAGAACTATTATAGAGATCCTCAATCATGGCTTAGAGAACGGATTTATACAACATTGTATTCACCAGTTAGTTGAAATGGCTGAGAATATTTACGACCCCGTAGACACATCATCCAACATGCAGGACATTGCCAAGGACACCCTTGAGTTCTGGAATAAGTACAACATTCCTGCAAAGAATATCAACAGCGATCGGGGAACAAAGGATTTTTACTTTCTAGAGGGGCCACCTACGGCAAATGGAAGGCCGCATGTAGGCCATCTCAGCACCTTCGTGATCAAGGATGCGGTCGTTCGTTACAAGTACATGAACAATTTCAGAATACGGAGAAGAACCGGCGGCTGGGACTGCCATGGGCTGCCTGTTGAGCTCGAGGCGGAAAAGCATTTTGGCTTCAAGACAAAGAAAGAAATCGAGGACTTCGGAATTGGTGCATTCAACCAGTACTGTAGAGAAAGTGTATTCAAGTACATAGAGGAGTGGAAGGAGGTCAACGCACTTTTTGGCAAGTGGTTTGATTTAGACAGGGCATATGTCACTTTGCGGGACGATTACATTGAGAGCGAGTGGTGGGCGTTGAGCCAGTTGTTCAAAACCGGGATGCTTTATAAAAGTTACAAGATCGTCCCGTACTGCCCAAGGTGTGAAACCTCGCTCAGTTCACACGAAGTGTCTCAGGGATATGAGGAGATAGAGGAGCCAGCTGTATTCGTGAAATTCAGGGAAACTGGAAAGACCAACAGATATTTCCTTGCATGGACCACAACCCCATGGACCCTTCCGTCGAATCAATTCCTAGTTGTGAACAGTGATATAGATTATGATCTTGTTGAATTCAAGGGAGAGGAGTATTACGTTGCCGCTGCCCTAGTGAAAAATATTTTCAGGGGAGAATTCAAGGTGCTGGCGAGTTTCAGGGGCAATGAACTCGTGGGAAAAACATATGAGCGCCCGATAGAATTTCTGAAGGTCCCTGAGGGGTCTTTAGTGGTCGTTTCCGGAAGCTTTGTAACAACGGAGGATGGCACTGGAATTGTGCATGCTTCTCCAGCCTTTGGCGCGGACGATTTTGAGATAGCTAAGGAAAGGGAGACGAAGATCCTGAATCCTGTAAACGCTTCTGGAAAATACAACTCTGAGGAGCTGCCGTGGAATAACCTCTTCATCAAGGATGCTGACCCAAAGATAGTTGAATACTTGAGACTCACCGGGAAACTCTTCAGGGTACAGAAGCACAGGCACACCTATCCATTCTGCTACAGGTGCGGCACGCCTATGCTTTACTACCCTCTTGATGCGTGGTATATACGAATGTCTGGCGTTAGAGACCAGTTGGTAGAAAATAACAGAAAGGTCAACTGGGTTCCGGATTTCCTTAAGGAAGGCAGATTTGGAAACTTCCTGACCGAGGCTAAAGACTGGGCGCTGAGCAGGAACAGGTACTGGGGAACACCTCTTCCTGTCTGGAGATGCGAGAATAACCACTATGAATCAATAGGAAGTAGGGCAGAACTGAAATCAAAGGGCTGCACGGTACCTTCTGACCTGCATAGACCATTTGTGGACGAAGTTGTCTTCAGCTGTCCGAAGTGCGGAAAGGATATGCACCGGGAACCATATGTAATAGATACATGGTTTGACAGCGGCAGCGCCACCTATGCTGCCATGCATTATCCCTTTGAGAGGTCATTTTCACCTGATACCTCCCTGCCAGTTGATTTTGTTGGCGAAGCAGTTGATCAGACAAGGGGGTGGTTCTATACTCTTCTTGCCATATCTACCGTCCTTTTCGGAAAAAACGCTTACAGGAATGCAGTTTCAATAGACTTTATACTGGACAAATACGGAAAGAAGATGAGCAAGAGCAAAGGCAACTCAGTATATGCAATTGACCTTCTGAAACAGTTCGGTCCTGACCCGGTCAGACTTTTCTTCCTCACTGGTACGCAGTGGAAACCTAAGAACCTCGACGAAAAGGTTATAACTGACACATCAAGGAAGGTTCTTGGTACGCTGTTGAACGTCTACTCCTTTTTCGCCTCAAACGCTAACCTTGACAGCTACAGGTATTCGGGGCAGGTCATCCCGGGGAATGCGCTGGACAGGTGGATACTATCCAGGCTTAACACTACGGTATCTGCCGTCTCGGAAAGGATGGATGGATATTTCCTCAACGATTCGCTAAAATTGATTTCGGATTTCATTGAGGATCTCTCTAACTCCTACTTGCGGCTCTCCCGCAGGAGATTCTGGACAGAGGGCTCGCCTGAAGATAAGAAATCAGCGTACTCTGTGCTCTGGAAAACACTTGATACAACGGTAAAGCTACTTGCCCCAATAGCCCCCTTCTTCTCTGATTTTATTTACCGCAGGCTATCTTTGGGAAACGAGAGCGTACATGACCAGTTTTTCCCCATAGCGGAAACATCCCTAATGAATCCTGAGCTTGAAAATGAATTCAGCGTGGCTTTCGTGATACTCGAAAGCGTAAGGAGACTGAGGCAGGAGTCCAACATAAAAGGGAGGCAGCCAGTTACCGAGATACTTGTCTCAGCCAGAGAAAAGGTGAGCAAAGAGATTATCGGTATTATTAGCCAAGAACTCAATGCGAGGGAGGTGCGTTTCATAGATCCTTTACAGAGGCCACTCAGGCATAAGGCTACAGTGGTGTTTTCCAAAGCCGCCCCGGTTCTCAGGGACCGGGTGGGGGAACTTAAGCAGCTTGTCCAATCCCTGGATAATGAGGAATTGTATCGTGCTGTTAACGCTGGTGGACAGATTGAAAAAAACGGTCTTGTAATTTCAGGGGATTTCCTTGAATTCAGCGAGATACCCAGTGATCCATACTCCTACGCCACAGACGCAACAAAGGGAATTGATGTATTCCTGAACAGGAATATAGACAACGAATTGGCGATAGAGGGATCGGCACGGGAGCTGATCAGGAGAATACAGGTGATGAGAAAGGAAATGAGGTTGGAGTACTCCGACAGGATAATGACGAAAATCGACGCAGATGGGAAATTCAGGGAAGCAGTGGTGAAACTGAAACAGAGCATAATGAATGAAACGCTCAGTGATGACATCTCGCTTACCAAGCTAAGCACTGGAACTCTCTGGGACATAGACGGCGAGAGTGTCAGGATAATGGTCAGAAGAATATAGCCAGATTGCTGGATTATCCTGTTATACCTTTTGACTCGTTCACATCACTGCATTTACGGAAAAATAATAATGACTACAGCAATAACTGAGCGTTGCCTATGTCTGAAGTTTATATAGTTTCTGCAAAGAGGACCGCGATTGGAAAATTCGGCAAGGCTCTTTCTAAACTCCGTGCCCCGGAAATTGGATCAGCCGCAATAAAGGGAGTTATTATGGATTCCAGGGTAAACCCGGAAGATATTCAGGAAGTTATAATGGGAAATGTGATTCAGGCGGGAGTAGGACAGAATCCCGCCGGGCAGGCATCCACTCTTGCAGGTCTGAAGGACGAGGTCACGAAATACACAGTAAATGTGGTTTGCGCATCCGGAATGCTTGCAGTAGAGTCTGCGTTCAGGGAAATAAAGCTGGGAGAGCGTGATCTGATTATAGCTGGCGGGATGGAGAGTATGTCCAATGCTCCCCTGATTATACCCCCGGAGTTCAGGTGGGGACCAAAACAGCTTCTTTACAAGAACATGAAGATTGAGGATACCATGCTCAAAGATGGCCTTATAGACGCTTTTTACTTTGAGCACATGGGTGTGTCTGCCGATGCAACGGGGAAAAAGTATAACATTACCAGGGATCAGGTTGATGCGTTCTCGGTAAGGAGCCAGGAATATTCGCAGCGTGCCACTGAGACCGGAGAGTTTTCTAGGGAGATCGTTCCCCTTGAACAGTTGGCAAAGGATGAGGGTATCAGAAAAACCTCAATGGAAGACCTTAAGCGGCTTCCTGCTGCATTTGACCGGAATGGGATTCTGACGGCAGGTAACTCTTCACAGCTTTCGGACGGATCATCTGCCCTGTTGCTTGGATCCGAAGAAGCACTGGACGAACACAATCTCAAGCCCATTGCGAAGATTACAGGATATGAATCGGCTTCCCTTAACTCGAGGGACTTCGTCGAAGCGCCTATACCTGCCACTTCGAAGCTGCTTGACAGGCAGAAAAAGAGCATCGAGTATTATGATCTTGTGGAACACAACGAGGCTTTTTCAATAGCATCGCTAGTGGTACAGAAGAAGCTGGGTATTCCAGAAGATCGTTTCAACGTCAACGGTGGTGCTATTGCCCTTGGCCACCCACTTGGAAATAGCGGATCGAGAATTCTTGTGACGCTTATCAATGCGTTGCAGTCTAGGAAACTTAAGACTGGACTTGCGACCATATGTCACGGCGGCGGCGGAGGCCACACGATGACGCTTGAACTGGTCTGAGGTGATTAGAAATGAAGGTTTACACGAATATAATGGTGGAAGACAGTGAAAAGATAAGGATCATACGAATAGCAAAGGAGTCAAACCTCAACCCGCTGGATATAGAAACCCTAGAGGAGATAAAGGATGCCATTGAAGGATCAGATGGCAGAATTATAGTGATTAGGGGAAGCGACAGGGCGTTTTCGGCAGGAGCAAACATAAAGAAATTTGAAGGCCTTGATGACAGGGGATCCTACGATATGGCTAGACGCGGGCATATTGTCATGGACTTCATCGCCTCTTACGGAAGGCCTGTTATTGCTGCTATAAATGGATTCGCACTTGGCGGAGGATTCGAACTCGCGCTTGCTTGCGACATACGAATTGCATCTCCAGAGACCAAACTTGGCCTGACTGAGACAAATCTCGGCATCCTCCCAGGGTGGGGTGGAACGCAGCGCTTGAAGAGCATGGTTGGAATAACCAGGGCCTTTGAGATGATCTCCATGGGCAAGATGATTACGGCAGAGGAAGCTTTCAAGCTGGGAATCGTCAATTCAATCACACCGCAGTATTTTGAAGAGGCATTGAAGATTGCAGAGGAATATTCAAACAGAGCCATGGTAGCCATCTCCTACGTTAAGGATCTCATGAACAGATCTGGCAGAGATGGCTTTGAGCTTGAGAAGGAAAAATTTGGCTTGGTATTCAGGACCGAGGATCACAGGGAAGGGGTCAAGGCATTTGTGGAAAAGCGAAAGCCCTCCTATCATTGGAAATGATCCGTTTATCTTCCCTTTGGCACCTGGGAAACGAGATGGATATTCTCGTCGAATTCTTTTTCGGTGAACATGCCCCTGTATGTAAATACTGATCTGTATTTCTCGGCACTGTCCGGAAATACAGTGACTATGGTTCCTTTATCTGTGCTTTCTGCAACTTTCATGGCTGCAGCGGCGTTAGCGCCGGAAGATAGTCCAACAAAAAGACCATGATGTTTCAGCAGACTCTTTGTTTCGGATATTGCCATCTCGTCAGTCACGGTAATCCACTCGTCCACAAGGTTTCTGTTACGATCTATTATTTCGGGTACCTTTGACACGGAAAGGTTCTTAAGCCCCTGGATGTGATGCCCCTTCTCTGGCTCCACACCAATTATTTTTGTGGACGGCGAGAATTTCTTGAAATACGTCGCGAGGCCGGTGAGTGTGCCGCCTGTACCAATACAAACCACTACATGCGTCGGATACTTCCCCGAGAGCGCCTCGACGATCTCTGGACCGGTAGTATAATAATGCGCCAATGTATTGTTTCTGTTGGAATACTGGTCCAGATTGACATATTTCTCAGGGTGTTCCTTAATCAGAGATTTAACCATCTCAATTGCCGGATCAATAGAAATCCTCGCACCGGGTTGTGAATCTCCGTCCATTACTGTCAAGGACTGCCCCGATCTCCGAATTGCGTCTTTTGTTTCCGGACTGCTCCCGGCCGGCACTATAATTTCTGCAGAGATTCCGAGCATCCTAGCGATGTTGGCGATAGCTATACCTGTATTGCCTGAACTCGCTTCAAGTATCACCTTTTCCTTTGTCAGCATACCACTATGGATCATATCACTGATCATGAAAAAGGAAGCTCTATCCTTAATGGATTTGAACCGATTAAAATACTCAAGCTTGGCATACATCTTGTTATTTCCTTTGTTCCCTATGGGGGCTAGTGGTGTCCTTCCGATGCCAAGTTCGTAGGCTTCATCTCTGATCTTAAAATAGTGGCGGTCATCCTCTGTCATTGTCAGCCCATAATTCAGTGATGGGTAAAATGCTTATGCGTAACGTCCCTGTATTACTTAAATCAATAAATATATATATTAATAAGGCGTAAAGTGTCTGACAAAGACAGCCATGATAATCGAATCTATTGAAATGGATAATTTCAAATCGTTTGGAAAAAAGAAAAAGATCGAATTTAAGAATGGTCTGACCGTTATCAGCGGCCCAAACGGAAGTGGAAAAAGTAACATCGGCGACGCCCTGCTTTTTGTGCTTGGGGTGAGGTCGACAAAATCCGTGAGAGCCGATCGTCTGTCTGATCTGATTCATCGATCATCAGACAACGATCCTGGCAGGAAATACTGCAGTGTGCAGATCAATTTTGACAACGGCGAAGATAATGATGACCCAGATAAGCGCAGGATTAGCATAAGGAGAGAACTCACCTTTGATGGCACCGATTATAAGAGCAATTATTACATACGCGACGTCAGGGTAAAGCACTCTGATGTTGAACAACTCCTTGATTCCATGAAAATATATCTGGATGGGTACAGTTTTGTACTTCAGGGTGACATAAACAACCTCATCAAGATGACTGGAATTGAGAGAAGAAAATTACTTGAGGCAATAGCCGGAGTAGAGAGTTATAACAACCAGATAGAGAGTGCAAAGTCAGATATCAACGGCATAAATGAAAATATGATCAAACTCGAAGTAAGGGCGCAGGATGAAAAGTTGCAGGTAGACGGATTGAGTCATGATAAAGAAGTGGCAGAAAAATACCTGCAGATCTCGTCCAAGATGAAGGATTTCAGGGCTACATTAATTGATAAAGAGATCGCAAGGACCAACCGCGAGATATCTTCTTTGAACAAGCAGATAAGTGAGCTGGGAGAACAAATATCCTCCCTTGAAAACGCGAACCTTGATCTTACCGCAAAGGTCGAAAGTTTACAGCATAAGAAGAGGGAAATAGAGATCCAGAGGGAGAGCGTAAGTGGCGCTGAACTCAAAGAGATCAGGATAAAATCAGAATCTCTGAAGTTAAAGATTGCAGAAAGAAAAATGAGCATACAGAATAAACAGGCGATGATCGAGGACAGACAAAAGCGACTCGATGAATCCGAGAGAGAAATTGCGGATATTCTTGACCAGAAGAAGGGTTTTGAAATCAGGCTGAAAACCAACAGCGATGATATGCAGCAGCTTGAAAGTGAAATAAACGTTTCAGAAGAAAAACTTAGAAAACTTAGGGCCAACAGTGAATCTACCAGCGGGAAACTTACGGCACTGAAGAAAAAGTATTCGGACCTTGACGCTGAGGTTGAAAAATTGAGTATAAAACTTGGTGACCTTGAAGTAGACTTTTCTGAGATCAACAAGAAAAAAATAACAAAATCTACGGAGTTGTCCACACTTGAAGAAAGAAAGAGCGGTCTGGAATTCCAGATTAAGGATTCCCTCTGGAGGAGCAAAGAATCAGTAGCTCTAGCTGAAGAGGGAAAAAGATCCCTTAAGGATCTCTCCGACAGGTTTTATGCCTTGAAGGCGGTAATAAAAGACCTGAATGATGAAAAGGATTCACTTCAAAAGAAACTTGTAGACCTGAACAGGGAATATACCAGATTCCAGTCAGCTTCGCAGGGTCAGAAGATCGGCCAAAGTCGCGCAGTTAGCCTGATTATTGGCGCCAGAAACCAGAACTTAATTCCAGGTATTCATGGTCCGCTGAAAGATATTATATCCTTTGACGAGGAATTTCAGATGGCCGTGGAGGCAACAGCCGGAGGCAGGCTCAATTCGATAGTTGTTGAGAACGATGAAACCTCGCAGAAATGCATAGAACTCCTCAAACGTGAAAAAGCGGGCCGGCTAACATTCCTGCCAATCAATAAGATGGTTGTTGGGAGACCAAGAGGCAAGGCAATTATTGTCCACAACTCGTCTGATTCTTTGGGTTATGTAATGGAAAGAATCCAGTATGACAAGAAATACGAGGGTGCGGTCTGGCATGCTTTTCAGGATACCGTCATTGTACCGAGCGTTGAGATAGCCAGAAAATACATGGTTGGAGTAAAACTCGTTACGAAAGATGGGGATATATTTGACCCAAGCGGAGCTATAACCGGAGGTTTCATGGAGCGAAAGAAGGAAAACTTCGCTTCAGAGAAAAAAATTCTTGATCTTTCTTCCGAGATAATGTCCGCAAACTCCCGCATCGACGAACTCTCCTCAATTATTAAGGTTAAGGGTGCAGAACTCGACAGGCTGACAGAGGAGCTGAACGTCAAATCAAGAGAAGAGGGGCAGAAGAAAGCACGATCCGAAAACTTGGATACCGACATAGAAAAAATTAAAAGTGACCTTGTTAAGCTTAGCAGGTTGATAGAGGATGTGAACGCAGAACTTTCCAAGTTTTCCATTGATTACGAAAGCAAGGAAACGGAGATCAGCAGTGTTAAAACTCTCATGCGATCAAAGGAGAGAGAAAAATCGCTGATCATGGAGGAGATGAAAACTCAGAATCCCGAAGAGGCTGAAATGCAGGAACAGACCGAAAAGCACCTGGAGATGTTAAAGGGCCAGAAATCACAGATTTCAGCAGACATCTCTGCGCTGAACGTGGAGATCAAACATGTTAATGACAGGTTAAGAGAGCTTCGCGATCGGGTCAAGCAGATGAAAACAGAAATAAGCGAATTCAACGATTTCATTGCGTCTGTGGCAACAGAACAAAGACAGCTTGAATCGGAACTTAGCAAATCTATGGCTGTCGAAGCCGAACTAGACAGGAATACACGAGTCTTCACAGATGCTATAATGCACATAGATGCGGAAATTACCCAGATAGCCCAGACCACTGAGATAAACAAGGGAATGTGTGAAACGAAAAGAAGCGTAATCATCACTCTTAACGGCAGAATTGAGAATTTGACAGAAAAGCTAAATAACCTTAACGAAGAATTAAAGAACGTCGGTGGAAAACCAGTCCTGGAAAATTATTCCGAGCAGGAAATCAGGAAAACAATCCTGCTCCTTCAATCAGAGGCGGAAACGCTTGGACCAATAAATTACAAAGCAATAGAGGAATATGCTAGCGTCAAGGCTGTCCTTGACTCTCTGGAGGCTGAACTGCAGACACTCCGCAACGACCGGAAAGAACTGGAGGGTCTGATGGATACGCTGAACAAGCAAAAAGAGAGCATTTTCGTCAAAACCTTCAACAGGATCAATGAAGGGATCAACGTCATTTATAGCCAGCTTTCAGGCGGTGGTGAAGCTCAGCTGATAATGTCAGATATTAACAAGCCACTGGAATCGGAGGTATTCATTAAGGCCCGACCGAAGGGGAAGGTTTTTGCAAAATTGCAGTCCCTTAGTGGCGGTGAGAAAAGTCTTACAGCGCTTGCATTCATAATGTCAATTCAGCAGATGACGCCATCTCCAGTGTATTACCTTGATGAGGTAGACATGTATCTTGACGGAGGAAACGTTGAGAGAATCGGACAGATGTTCAGGTCAAACTCAAAAATCTCACAGATCCTTATGGTGTCTCTGAAAAAGGCAATGCTCAAGTATGCCGATAACATAGTTGGGGTTACGAGCTTCGACCAGATCAACACAGAGGTTTACGAGAAGACCATTGCGCATGAGGCGGGGGAGTTCTAGTGGAAGTGCAGGAGATTCTAAATAACCTCATCGTGCAGGGGGAGCTGTTGGAAATCGACATCAGCGATTATGAGAAGGTTCTCTTGAATGTTGAAAACATAACCTCATCAGATGATGCCGTTTCCCGAGCCAGTTCACTTGTTTTCAGGATGTGCAGAGATGGCACACTCGATCCATGGAATATTGATCTCGTTGCCTTTGTTAGGTTCTTCAGGGAGATCATCACAGAAGAGTACACCAATCTCGCCTTTGCAGGCTATATCATAGCTGAAGCCTGGAATATTCTCTATCTTAAAACACTCTCTACCGTGGACTATCCGGAGGAAGAAACCATTGATGAGTCTGCAGAAACGTTTACGGAATCTGTGGAAGTCAACCACGAAATGGTCGACCTCAAGGTACCAGTGATCGGAAGCGTAAGGCGGCCAGTTAGGATGGTTGAACTGTTGGACGCAATGAAAACCGCCTATTACCGAGGAAGGAAAGAAAACCGGATAAGGGCGTCCGTCGAAGTGAAAGAGGGTTCAATTGACGAACTTATAAACAAACTAAATATGGATGAGCCGGATCAGGAGATAGCCAGGGTACTTCAAAGGATATCAAGCACTCCCTCCGAGAGATTCTACATGGAAGAATTCTGGGGCGATACGCCGGAGGAAAGGTCTGCATTTTTCGTCTATTCCCTATTTCTCATGCGAGAGGGTCGAATAAAATTAATTCAGGAAATCCCCTACTCTTCCATTACCGTTACAAAGGTCAGCGCCTGAATTTCCAGCTGGATGATGTGTAATGGGCGTCAACGAACAAAGATATGTCAGTGCTTCAGAGATATCAGAATACGAATACTGCAATGTTGCTTGGTATTATCAGAAGGAAAATTACCCGAGGAGCAAAATTTCGTCCACAAGGATGTCCGTGGGTAGGGCAAGGCACCGCAGGGTTGAGCGATCTTACAACGCGCTGACAAAAATCCTGAAAGTCCTTGGTATCGTCCTTGCTGTTGTAATAGTGGTGATCATTTATCTTAACTTCTAGTATCGACTTCTTAGTCTTTCTGCTGCTAATAGCTCTAATCGCGATTATATTTGCCACTTCCAGAAAGAGGAAGTCATACAGCATACCTTCAGGGAAGAAAATGTATGGGGACATGCTTACAAAGGGCACAGTCCTCCGCTCAGAAAGGTTCAGACTGACAGGGAAGCCGGACTTAGTCACGAGGAAGGGCAGAGAAATTATACCATATGAATACAAATCCGGTAATGCAGATACCCCAAGATCAGGGCACATGCTACAGATGGGGGTGTATTTCCTCCTCCTTGAGGATCTTTATCACGGAAGCAAAATACCTTTTGGCATATTGAAATACAACAATTCCACGTTCCGGATCGAGAATACATATAGACTGAAGTCAAGGGTTCTCGCTATTGCTGATGAAATCAGGTCAGTTTCTGGGGTTCCGGCCAGGAATCATGATAGCAGTGTAAGGTGTTTTCGATGCCCATATAAGGATCTTTGCTCGCAAAATTTAACTAAGAAGTCTCCCTAGGGTTGTGCTCTCATATGGATGCCGTTGAAACAATTACTAGAAACATGAAGGAAGTCATAACTGAGGAGGAATTAAGGCAGCTGGATATCCCGCATTCCACATCGTATGTGGGATTTGAGCCATCGGGAATACCGCATATCGCGACTGCGGTAATGTGGCCGTTGAAACTCAGGGAAATTGCTTCAACGGGCATGAAAGTAAGCGTTCTTCTGGCAGACTGGCACGCAATGATCAACGACAAGCTAGGTGGGGATCTTGATACTATCAGGATGAGCGGGAAGATATTTGAACGAAGCATGAGGGCAGCGGGTCTGGACACAAATGTAGAATTTATCTGGGCTGCCGATATTGTTGATGACGGGAGATACTGGCTGCAGTTCATTCAGGTTGCCAAACACTCCAATCTGGCTAGGCTGAAACGCGCTCTTCCAATCATGGGAAGGACAGATGAGGACGCTGATCAGGATTTCAGTAAATATCTATACCCGCTGATGCAGGTAAATGATATATTTTATGAAAACTACGACGTGGCTTTTGGTGGCATGGACCAACGCCATGCACACATGCTTGCTAGGGATATTGCGGAAAAAATGCACCGAAAAAAGGTCATATCTGTGCACAGCCACATTTTGGGGAGTTTAGGGGGAGACGGTAGAATGGGTCCTTTTGCAAAGATGTCTAAGAGCCAGCCCGATTCTGCCATCTTCGTGAACGACAGCACTGAGGAGATAGAAAAGAAGATAAACAGGGCATACTGCCCGCAGGGTATCACTGAAGGAAACCCGGTATCTGATATACTGCAATATGTAATAATGCCGTATTTTAATGGTGAAGTGAAAATTGAAAGGCCTGCCAAGTTCGGAGGCGACGTGATTATCGAGAATTTCGAGGAATTCGAAAGATTGTACACTGGTGGCAAGATTCATCCCATGGACGTCAAGGCAACGGTTGCCAGATACACTGACAGGATGGTCAAGCCAATCAGGTCAATATTCGCCTCGAACGAAACAATGGAAATGGTTGAACAGATAAGGTCGAAATCTAAACCATCTTCTCAATGATTATGTTTTTTTCACTGGAATAGAAACCCACAATATCTCCAGGTACAATATTTAGCATTTCCCCTACTTTTTTTGGGAGTGTTACCCTCAGCGAAACACCTCTCCTGGAAACGTGCGTGACTTCTATCAGCGTTTTCTCAGACATAAACGTAACACGCAATGCCAGTATATTAAATCATTCAATTCTAGTATTTCATTTAATTTAATGAATAATACATAATGCGGGTAATTCCCAATTAACGATATTGTGTGAATTCAATCCGAGCAAAGACTTTAGATGAAATTCACCAAAGTATACAGCCTGCACGAAGACAATTGTAAAAATAAGAAGGAAGATATTTATTCCACCTTATAATGCACAAGAGCAGCATTGCCTGCCAATTCAGGGGAGAAATAGTTAATGACTATATTTCAGGGAAAAGCAAAGAAGAAATTTACTGGGGGAAAACTCGTCAGATCACGGTCGAAAAGGAGATATGAGCTCGGCAGGGAACCTACGCTCACCAAAATAGGTGAGAACTCGAGAAAGGTTATAAGGGGATACGGAGGCAATACCAAGGTAGCCCTGATGATCGCCGGCGATGCCAATGTCTACAACCCAAAGGATAAGACAACAAAGAAAGTAAAGATAGTTACGGTCAAGATGAACCCTGCAAATCAGCACTACGTGCAGCGAAACATAATGAACAAGGGCACAGTTATTATGACTGAACTCGGCGAGGCAAGAATCACATCGCGGCCAGGTCAGGAAGGAGTCCTTAACGCCATTTTGCTATGACCATTACCCTATTTTCTCAATACTTCAACGGGAGCATCACAAAGCGAATGGGGCGCAGGATATCAAAGGCTGCGGCCAAAAATTATTCTGACCAGAAATTAACTGATCTGCTCAATTCCATAAACGCAAAGTTCGAAGTGAGGGATGCCAGATACCCCCGGGTTCCGTGGATTGAGGGAAAGATGTACGTTGTTGAGGCAGCAGTAAAAAAGAGCACCCTGATTAAAATGCTTGAAAGAAAATTACTTTGAACTCCTCTTCTTGATCTGATAGTATTGTAATGGATGCTTCAGCCATTCCTGATTGCAGAGAGGGTCTTCACCCATAAAGCACAGGTGGTTAGATTTTAGGGCCGAGCATTTCGGTGGAGCGTATTCTGTACCGGATATGGCACCGGTTACATGGTTGACTTGGTATGTTGTCATCTTCTCGTTGTAATCCGGAGCTGTCTTAAAGAGTTGCATTATTTCTTCTGCAGACATTCCGCATTTATGCAAGAATGCCACAAGGGTGAATCTTGCAAGATGCGGTAGATTGATACCCGCACTCATCTCCGAAATATACTCCCTGATGCAGGGCGGAAACTTTGTTGCATCAACCGATCCGAGATCGACTCTGCGTTTTGATTTTATCTGATCATAAACCGCCTTCAGGGAGGAAATAAAGTCAGCATATAATGCGAAAACTTCTCTGACAGTGTCAATTTGCAGGTTACTCATAAATCCAAACGATGCCTTTACAAAGTACTCCCTGGCCAGCTTAATTATTAGGTCCTTGTCGACGAATACGATACCCCTGGAGACTGGTTGGTAAGAAAGCCTATATCTATCTCCGCTTATTCTGGTATTGTACTTCACAAATTTATCAAATGGGATGCTGAAAATTCCCGTTTCAACATCATACGTGACCGGCATGCCTGTTTTTACACAATATTCCTCTATATCCTCTTCCTGCATTCCCATAAGCTGGTTCTCAAGGAGATCTCTCTGAGCGTTGACAAATTTTGAAGATATTATATTCTCGTCAAAATACCGCAAGAGCCACAGAATGAACATGAACTCAACGTTTCCAATGATTGCCGGTTTGTACTCGTCTGAGGCGAGATTATCTATGCAATCTATGGCATTTCGACGGATGGCTATTAATTTGCGATCATTAGAAATAACTATCTCCCGCACAAGCGGGAGGTTGAAGTCTCTTTCAGGAAGAACACGAATTACATCGTTCATGAAATTTCTATGAGATCCGATGGTGCGGTTGTAATCTTCTCGAATCCGTCTCTCTTCACTATAACGTCGTCCTCAATTCTCA
The DNA here is from genome assembly GCA_038729425.1 of Thermoplasmataceae archaeon. Classification (NCBI taxonomy): domain Archaea; kingdom Methanobacteriati; phylum Thermoplasmatota; class Thermoplasmata; order Thermoplasmatales; family Thermoplasmataceae; species Thermoplasmataceae archaeon. The sequence continues at coordinate 18,306 of JAVYSB010000012.1, forward strand.
CACCGCCGAATCCGGGTACGTAAATACCGGGTTCAACCGTTACAACCATGTTTTCCTTCAGCGGGAAATCGTATCCTCCCGAAAGGGCAGGGTGATCGTGGACGTCCATGCCAAGTCCATGACCAAGCGAGTGGATGAATGTGCCCTTGTACTTAGTTGAATCTATGACCTTCCTCGCAACTCCATCCACGTCTCTGCCATTCACGTTTGCCTTTATCGTATTCATGGAATCGGTCTGTGCCTTTTTGACCGTGTTATACATTTCCTTCTGTTCCTCAGATGCCCTCCCGAACACGACTGTTCTAGTTATATCTGAGCAGTATCTTTTGTAAAGAGCTCCGAAGTCAATGAGTACAAAATCGTTTTTCTTGAGCTTCCTTGATCCCGGAGAGTAATGTGGAATTGAGCTGTTTGGTCCGAACCCAACAATGGTGCTGAAAGAAGGCTCCGTGGCTCCGAGTTTCATCATCTCATACGCAACAAGAGCTGCCACTTCGCTCTCAGTCATCCCTTCTTTAAGCTGCGGCCAGACGTTCTGGATTGCCTCGCTTCCTATGCTAGCAGCCTTTCTGATCTTTTCAAGCTCCTCGGGAGTCTTAAGGCGTCGGGCTTCAGCTATTGTGTTGGAAACATCTATGAATTCCTTGTCCGGGATAATCCGCAATAGGTCTTTGTAAAGCTCTAAGGTAAGTGCTGAGTAATTCAGGCCTATGGTGTTGATGCCCTTCAGCTCTTCCTGGAGTATCTTCTTCTTTTCCTCGTTGGTTTTGAAGACCGTGACGTCCAGGCCAGTTGACTTCGCGGATTGTTCTTCAAGGATTGATGTTATTATCTTTAGCCGGTCTGGCGTAACGACCAACGCAGATCCTTCGAATATCCCGCTGTCTGCTCCGGTTAGGTAAAAGAAATTCTTGTCGATAGCTCCCTCGCCGCCATTCAATATCAGAATGGTGTCAGTTTCCCTGGCAAAATCAAAAATATGCTTGTACTCCATCTTATAGGATTCATATGCGAAATATAATTATTTCCAGTTCCATAACTGAAACAGTAGATGAGAATAACAGAAATATTTCACAGCATACAGGGTGAGGGTATCTATATGGGGTTACCGATGCTATTTGTAAGGACTAACAGATGCAACCTAAGATGCAGATGGTGCGATTCAAAATACACCTTTACGGGAGGGGAAGAAGTGGATTTGAACGACATACTGAAGACGGTCAGGGATTCAAGGGAAGAGTGGGTATGCTTCACCGGTGGCGAACCTCTCTTGCAACCAGAGGCTCTTGAATTTGTCAGGTCATGCATAGATATAGGTAAGAAGGTTCTGATTGAAACAAGCGGATCTCTGAACATAAAACCTTATGTTTTTTCCGACAGCGTGTGCATTGACATGGACGTTAAAACTCCATCATCCGGAGAAGAAAAATCTCTCCTAAAGAGTAATATCGATCTTATTCGGAAAATGGATTACCTTAAATTTGTTATTTCTGACGAAGCGGACTACGAGTTTTCAAGGGAATTCGTGGGTGGCTTGGACGAGGAGAAGAACGTCGTTTTCCAGCCGGCATGGGGCTCTGACGCGAGGATGCTTGCCGAGGCTGTCATAAGGGATGGCCTGAATGTTAGGGTCATGCCCCAATTCCACAAGATGGTCTGGGGTGATAGGAGAGGGGTGTAAGAATTGGATAAAACAGATGTGGCAATATCTGGTAAATTCTATTACAAAGGCAGTTTCCAGGAGATCATGGTTGGAGTAACATCAGGCGTCATAACCGCCATCAGCAAGAGCGTACCTGCAGACAGGATCATAAAACTGGATGGCGCCATTCTTCCTGCATCCACAGATACACATGTGCATTTTAGGGACCCCGGAGAAACTGAAAAAGAGGACTTTTCCACTGGATCTCTCAGTGCGATCTATGGTGGCACAACCACAGTAATGGACATGCCCAACAATAAAGTCCCCGTGACAGATTATGAAAGATTTGAGGATAAGCTCTCAGCGGTGAAGAATAGGAGCTACTGCGATTTTGGCCTCTTTTCCCTTTACAACGGATCCAATGCTAGCGTCATTTCTCGAAAGAGCAATGGAATCAAAATTTACCTCGGCGGAAGCACAAACGCAGCGGGTACACTCATTGCAGAAAAGGATGTCCGGATTATAAATGCATTTAATGCCCCCGTTTTTTTTCACGCAGAGGATCAGAAATGCCTCGACAATAACAGAATTGTTGATCAGAACCTCAGGACGCATAATCTTGCGAGGCCGGTGGAATGTGAGGCGGCTGCTGTTAAATATGCCCTTAAAAGCACCATCGAGAGGAAAGTGATCACGCATATCTCGGACTTCAATTCCATTCCAGCAGGAACAGAAAGGGACGGCACGGTATACGAAGTTACGCCACACCATCTCCTGCTTAATGACTCAATCGAAGTGGGGTCCATGGGAAAGGTCAATCCACCCCTCCGGAGCAGGGAGGTGCAGCAGAAACTTCTACAGAAATACTTGGATGGCCAGATTGATATTGTTTCATCGGACCACGCTCCGCATACCGAGGCGGACAAGGAGGAATTCCCTCACGCCAAATCAGGCATAATTGGGGTAGAGACCAGGGTTCCTCTCCTTCTTGGGCTTGTATCTAAGCATGTGCTTGACATAGAAATCTTTTTCAGGACGACAATAGAGAAGCCTGCAAAACTGTTCGGCCTAAAGAAAGGTAAAGTTGAAATTGGTTATGCTGCAGATTTTATCTCTTTCAGACTTAATAACCTCAGGAGGATTGATCCTGAGAGGTTACATTCAAAGAACCCACTCTCTCCATTTGGTGGGTTTGAGGCAGTTTTCCCCGAATTCGTCATGATCTCTGGGAATGTGGCTTTAGACCATTATGAGGCCGTCGATGATCATCTCGGCAGGTATATCGAGAAATCCACCTGATAACTATTTATTTACTTATTCAATTTGCATGGGTTGCGAATTCAGAATATAGATTTAGAAAACCTTGCCCGAGATCGAATAGATAAACTTGTCTACCTCGCTCATCACAGTGACCGATCCACAAGGTACATGGAGATCGCCGAAAAAATAGCCATGAGAATTGATATCACACTGCCAAGCGATATCAAGAGGTCGTACTGCAAGAGGTGCAAGACACCCTATAGCGAAAAAACAAGAATCCGGGTCAGCCGTGGCCTGGTCACGGTGAGGTGCTCTGTTTGCTCTGATTTACGGAGAATCC
>JAVYSB010000012.1:21645-23564 GCA_038729425.1 Thermoplasmataceae archaeon
ATCCTATACCCAGTTTCTTGTTGTCCATGTTTCCGCCAAATCGCTGAGGGGGAATCATGCCAACGGACCCTGAACTTGGGGCTGTACCCATTACGCCGAGGAACGGATGAACTGGAATACGTATCCCGGCGAGAAAATCTTTAGTGACTGATATGGCATCTTCCCCAATATCCCAGACAACCAGCCTATTATCGAAAAGCCCCTTCAGGAAACCAATCTCAGGGATGATTGCACTCCATCCCCAGTTACCGGTCCTTATTTTATGAATGCTTACCTCCAGGGTATCTCCGGGCCTCGCGTCCTCAACAAGAATAGGCCCAACTGCACCATCGTACTTTTCTGGATCTACACTGTTAGCGAGATCAATGGTGGAGAATTCCCTCTTAATCTGCCACGTGGAGGAGTCAGGCACAAGAATTGAGATCTGATCGCCGCTTTTCATTGAGATGACCGGCTCCAGATCAGCAGACCACTTGAAATGTATGTTTTCAGGTTTTTTTCCATCCAGGAATTTCATTTCACTTCTCCTTGTATATCTTCGACGGCCACCAGTTGTATTTTCTCATGATAAGCATTATTGCAGGTACAAAAAAAGGCCAACTGATAAATGTATCCACGAATACTCCAAGTGCCAATCCCGTTCCGATTTCCTCTATTATGCCGATTCCGCTAAATGTCAGGGAGAAAAAGATCGCAAAGAGCAGAAGTCCTAGGGTGATAATGACTCCTCCATTCTCTATTATGCTTGTTCTTATGGCTTCCTCGTTTGACATCCCTTTAATTACGGCTTCTCTTGCCCTTGTGATCATGAATATGTCATAATCAAGCCCAACGGCAAGCAGAGTGATAAAGCTGAATAGCGGGAGGAATATCAGGATCGGCAGGCCGAGGAAATTAAAATACAGCAGATAGGTGAGTGCCAGAGAGACAACAACCGCTGCCATCACCATTATTATGAGCCTGACTGGCGCAAGCAGCGAGCTTAGCTGAATCATAAGTATGATAAATACGGCAATTGCAAGTATGGGCACTAGGTTCGAGAAGGTGCTTGCCGTATATGTATATGCGTCATTAAGCCCCTGTGTCAAACCACCGATGGCGTAAGTATAAGAAAGGTTAGTGCCAGTGCTCTTGATAACTGAAGGCAAGTTACTGACAGCATTGCTCGCATTTGAACCCCATGCAACCTGTCCAAGCTGGAAAGTAACCATTGCATAGTTGTTCGTTCGGCCAATCGACTGGTTTACATATTGATAGTATAACGCAGAATTCTGAGCAGGGTAGGAAGATAGCGAGGAAAGATTGACATAATAACCAAAAGGAAATGTCGGGCCGTAAACCTGGCTTATCGCGCCGTTTTTCAAGAGGGCGTTCTCCAGTTCTGTAACCTGTTTCATCTCATTCATATTGTAGTTCCCATTTACAATCAGAGGGGAAGTGAAATTCAATATGATAAAGCCCCTATCAAAGAAATCTCCGTGAAACGATGAATTTACCTGTTCCAGAGCCTGTATTCCAGTACTGTTCGGAACCAGTGCAAATACGTTCATACTCGATGGGGTCACTGCATAAAAGTAAAGGCCAAAGATTGCGAAGAGAACGAAAACTACAACAATTTTCTTCTTGTTGTGCAGCACGCCCCCAGCAATCCTGGTCATTGTGTGTTCGAATGGGAATTTCCGGTTTCCCACAATCTTTGATGGCCAGTACAACCTGGTGCCGAAAACAGCTAATAACGAAATAAGCAGCGTATTCGCAAGCATGATTGATACTGTTACCCCGATGGCGTTCGTGAGACCGGAGTCGCTGAAAAGGGGTACGTTGGCGAGCCACAGAACAACATATGAAAGGGCGACTGTGATACCGGAAGTAAAGACCGCATGTCCCGCCCATTGAGCAGCCTCTGGTATTGGATCCTT
>JAVYSB010000013.1 GCA_038729425.1 Thermoplasmataceae archaeon
GGTATAATTAAAGGTTTTAAGAAAAAGAATGAAGATAAAGACGAAAAAGAGTGATAGGTATTCAAAACAGCGTGGTGAGCTACTTACTTCAGGATCTATCACTCCAATTTTCTAACGTTGTCAATTTGAGTTTTTATTCAGATATTGTAATGCTGCAGTTTAGAGAATGCCATTAAGAAAATAATTCGATTTGTTGATACAAACCTAATGGGTGATCAATCAAAGTTTTTAAAAGGTGCTTAGATGTTTCCATCACTTCATATGGATTGGAATTCAAACAGTCAACGGCTTGTACTTAAGGATGACGTCTTTTTCTTGAAGGTACACAATACGACGATGTCTTTGCTTGGTCTATAATGAAAATATGCGGAGGGCCGGATTCGAACCGGCGGACCCCTACGGGAATGGACCCTAAATCCATCGCCTTTAACCTAGCTCGACAACCTCCGCAGAACTATCCTAAATAATCCAGGAGTATATTAAAAAATTACATTTTTGAGAAGAGGCCAGAAAATATTCTTTCCTAGATTGCACATGCTGGAAATCTCAGAAGAGAAACTATATCACGTTTAATCTTAATATACTCAATATCAGGCGAGTGGTAAATCTCGAACAGGATATTTTAGAAATTTGTTCTAGTTTCGTAAAAGCTTGCCAATAACGCTTAATGATATTCCTAATGGTGAACACAGTGAGCACCGGATCAAACCGCGATGCAGTCGGTCATGTTGAAAAAGAATGAGAAAGAAGCAGAGCCATCGATTGTAGACCAGGAAATGGTCAATTGTACAAAATAATCAATAGAGGTAAAATACAATCCGGCAAAACAGTTATAGGGTGTCACCTCACTTCTTCTTTCTTCTGAGGTATATAGTCACCAATATGGCTACTGCCAAAACAGATATAACTTGACCTATTATTAGAAATGGACTGCTTGTACTCGGAGCCAAATTGTTCACAGGGTTTTGATTTTGAGTTGTACCGTTGTACTGGACGGTTATATTCACTCCTGTGCCGTTCACTGTAAATTGCCATCTGTAGTTATTAGCAATTTGTTTCCCTTCAAAGGTCGCATTATACCAGTCGCCATAATTTAAGGTTCCAGTACTGACATTGAACTTGCCATAATAATAAGTGCAGAAGAAATAAGTTCCGCTTGGAAGCATATATGCGACGGGGTTCGGCTAAATCCGTAAGATTGTTAGTAATGTTTATGCCTTCAATGTTGAAATTTAGCAGTCCGTAGACAAAAAAGTGCCTTTATATTCCTTAAGAAATGAAATATTCAAGGAAATCGGCTGATCTTTCACTTCGAAATGTATCGGAGAAGCAGTAATTTCCAGTCGCCGAAATGTTAAAATTTGCTTTTCCCTAAATAGATAAAAATTTACAAAATTTGAGAGACCCGGGGCCGGGCCAGCAACAAGAATGTTCGGCGTTTGTGATGACACCCCCCGCTCCAGATTTGAAGGTAACCCAGTTTCAGAGATATTCACTTCGTGGAACTAAAGATCTATATTGAGTAAGCCTGAAAGGGAAAAATATCCAACAAAGGAGTATAAAGGTACGCAGAAATTCATGAAGGTCCCGGCGTACACACCTTAGATACCATCATGAAATCCTCTCATTTCAATGTGGGCCTTGAATGGCTGCGGGCAACCTCCTGCACCATAACCTTTACTGTCTATTTTACATGTAACACCCCAGGACCACCCATTTGACAACCAAGTTTCTGTTATGTTTATCGCGGCGAAGCCTGTACTATGGTTTCGGAATCGATACCTGTAATGGCAGGGTGATAAGTACCACTTAAATGTGAGATTAGATATTGAGGCAAAAGAAGAACCGCAATTACCATTTACCTCATCATTTATTGACTGTTTTCTCATTGAAATCAAGGTTATATCAACAACTGAATAACGCTATGTTTACATGGAAAACCCACAATGTGAAAATACTGGAAACGAAGTGGGAGGGAACGAGTCCGAACAAACGCGAATGTCTTATGGATGCGCGTTCAGGATTTCTGGAATTCCTTGCCATCGACTGTTAGTTTTACAGGAGCAAAACCCCCCGCGCTGATCTCCACAAGATGTTTTTCAGAATTCCCAACGTCTAACTGGAATTTCTCAGGTGCCGGTGATAAATGGAACTTATCTAGCACCTTTTCCCCATCCAACTCAACCGCAATGCGTTTTGAGACTAAACTCCAACTTACCAAAATTCGGTGTTTCTCATTCTCACCTATTTCAAACAGCGCTTTCCCCATTCTCTCACATCTATTGCTTTATGAGCATGGTATAGTAAATATTAATTATTCTTCCCTCTGGCATAAAATTCAGAATTGGAATTAAGCGTTGACACAAGTTGGATGAAATTTATTGAAATCTAAACCGAGAAATACAACGCATTCGGCACAGTAAAGCTTGATTTTCGAAAGTAGCATAAGAATATCCGTATAACAGCATTTATCGCCAAAAATACCCTAAAAAAAGCGCCTCAAAAGCCATGCAACAGAATCCCTATGCCAAACGCTGAAAAGTGGTCAAGTTATTTAAGACAAATTTATATGGCATTTTTCGCCTTTTAATGCTCTAATCTATGATAAAGGTGACTTATCATCACACAAATTACGGGGAATGATGCCGAGCCACGCATTTCCGGTTAAAGGAATAGCAAACTTACGCTAAATATATATATTGACAATATATGTGCTAGAACAGAATGGGAATACCTTACCCAAGACTCTGAAATGGAGGAAAATTGGAAATGGTTATGTATCATCTTAAGTGTCCATTATGCGGGCATGAGTTTGATTTTGACTACAATTCTATGGTTGGCATTTCCCGGCTAGGTATTGTCATGAGATACGGACCATACTCCTTTTCTGTGAAGTGCCCGGCATGCAGGAAGAGATCACGCTACAACGTTACGGAGGAAGACAGAATCCAGTGAAAAGACCTGGCTTTGCAGAGAAAATTGAATTGATTGCGGGTGAAAATTGTGGATGACCTTATGTTACGCATATACCTTAAACGATACCTTAGCGAGGGTAAAGCCTTCTTCATAATCGGGCTTCTGGCACCATTTTTTTTCCTTGTACTATTCACAGTAATCGGTGAGAGAACAGGAGGTAGTTCTGGGGTCTTCAAAGCATTCATTCATTCCCTAGGGCTAAACGATGCTTCACTTTACCTAGTCGCGCTCATACTTCCATATATCTCACCTGTGTTCACTGTAATAGGGACAATGATGGCTCCCGCACTTTACGGTGAAGACAAAGATAATGGGTTCTTTGAGTTCATATTGTCATCCACGAAGTATGGCACAAGAGACATATTCTGGGCCATAATGCTCACGGCAGTGATTTTCGCTGCAGTTACAATATCCGTAGCAATAGCTGAAATAGTCGTCGCTTTTGCGATTCTTAATGGAGGTATCCCCTCTTTATTTCTAAGTGAGCTTCTTATCTACACTGTACCAATCTCAATAATAGCAGTACTTATTGGCACTTCCGTTGCATTTGCCTCGCAGGTAATGACTAAGAGAATGTCGTTTGTCAACTCTCCCGCTGGCCTCGCCCCTGTAATCGGAGTAATTGTGGCAGTTATCCCTCTCTTTTTCTCCATTTATTCCCAGAGAGGGCTGTTCGGTCCTGTAGATTTCAACCAACTTTATCTGATCCTTGGCTTCTATGTTGTCGGGGCGTTAATATTGTTCCTAATTATTTTCCTTATCACCACCACCAGAATGGTGAGGGAGAGATTTTTGGCTTAGGTGTTAACATGACAGAAATTGAAGCTGCTGGGCTTTCGACTGGGTATTATGGCAAACAGGTGCTGCATGACATAGACATTACCATTACTCGACCAGGTATTTACGTTGTGCTGGGTAAAAATGGTGCAGGAAAGACCACTTTTTTTCGCACCATAACCGGCATATTGAGGTTGTACAGCGGGACACTGACAATCGATGGCCTGGACCCATACAGCCATCCAGAGACTAGGCAGAAGTGTGTCTACCTTTCACACCTTTCTGGCGTACCCTTGACCATGGGCGTCAGCCAAATCATTGATCTCTTTGCGAAACTCATGGACGCCAGTGAGGAGGACAAGGAGCGTACCATTAAAATGCTCGGATTGGGAGAAATGATGAACAGATCTTACTATTCCCTAAGTCAGGGGCAGAAGAAGAGAGTCTCTCTGGCAAAGTGCCTTCTTCGGGACCGCGGCATTTACCTGTTTGACGAGCCAACGACAAATCTTGATCCGACAGTTGCCAGTGATGTCAGGAAAGATATATTGAATATTTCTAGAGACAAGATTGTGCTGTTCTCTTCACATAACCTGTACGAAGCAAGAGAGATAGGCAGACAGGTCATCATAATTGACAATGGAAGCATCGCGTACATTGGTGACATAGATAAGGTTCCCATGGGGAAGTACATAGTGGGAATTAGAGCTGATAATCTAACGGACGTGTATCCGGATGCTAAACTTGAGGGAAGGTATTATATCTTGGAACTTTCCTCACCCGATGACGTTACCAGCGTTATTCAGAAACTTGCAGCTGCAAAAATTAAAGTCCATGAGATAAGGGAGATGAGCAATCCCCTTGAGGACCTACTCCGGTGAGTAATTCTCACCCCACTCTCAGATCATCGACAACCTCAAAAGAGAATCCCTGGCAGTTACAGAGTAACCATCATCTGTTCCAGAGCCAAATTTTCGCTCATTTGGGGTCCATTTGTCTGTGACGAAACTTTTTCGCAAGGTCATGGCTAAAAGGTTTCAAATACGGATGGCAAATAGAGAACAAAATGGATCACATTGACCGGTTTGAGCGGTATTCGCTCAATGACCCCGACAATATTGTTTTTGTCTTAATCAATTATGTTCCCGAGCAATTTGATATGATATTCAGCAAAATGGAATATGTCACGGCCATTAATTATATGGCTAAAGCAGCCAATAAACTACACATACCAGTTCTTTACCCCGTCAAGAGCGTGGAGGATGAATCAGATTTGCGACGATACCTGGACGAGAAACTGAAAATCAGGATGAGAGGTCTCCCACCGAAATCCTCTTTCGATGATAGGTTCCGCCTGGAGTACGATAAATATATGCCGAGAAAAGAAATGGTTTTACCAGTAAATTCAGAGAATATTTTTAACGACGACAAATTCAAGGAATATCTTTTCGAAACAAGCAGGAAAGCCATTTATCTGATGGGGTTTCAGACGGAAATTGAAGTGCATATGAGTTCCTTGGGGGCCATCTCAAACGGTATGTTTCCGGTTGTTGTGTCGGATGCTACATCTACTTTCTCGGAAAGAACGTACTTTCAAGCTCTAGACCTGATGTCACAGGTCGTAGAGATTATTGATACCAGAGACTTAATTAAGATCTGGGGGGATTGGTGAAAGGCGATGAAACAACCAATAATAGTGCTCATAGGTGGTATACCTGGTGTCGGGAAGACAAGCATAGCGGGAGAAATCGCCAGGGAATTTGGCATTGACATAGTCCTTTCAGGAGATTATTTGCGGGAATTCATAAGGCCATTTGGAGATTTTGAAAAGTTCAAAGTGATGGAAAAGAGCATTTATGAGGCCTGGCAGTACTTTGGGGAAAAAAATCCCGAAAACATAGTCTCGGGTTTCCTTGCGCAGTCAGGCGTAATGAATTCAGGTCTCAATGCAATTATCCACAGGGCTCTTGCAAACGGCGAAAATCTGATCATTGAGGTACTGCACTTTGTCCCATCCCAGCTTGGTACAGAGCTGCTGAAGCAAATCGTGCCTATGTACCTTTATATAGAGGACATATTCCTTCATGCACAGCGGCTGAGAGACAGGGTCAATTTTACCCATGCCAACTCACCCGGAGATCGTCTAGCGGATCAGTTGGAGACATACAGATACATGATGCGTTATTCCATTGAAGAGTCGCAGAAATACGGAATTAGGGTATTTGAAAACAGTGACTACAATATGACAGTAAAGAATGTAAAGAAGTATATAGGAGAGGAGGTCAAGAGGATAAATGGCAAGCCTCACTGAACTGGGGGAATCCCTTCACATGACCATGGAACGGGCCGGCCTCATACCGGAAATTGAGGAATACAACCTTGACCAGGACCCGGGCAGGGTTACCTACGGGCATGGATTTCCCATAACAGGCGTGGAGAAGTTCCTAGGATACGCGGATAGCGTGATGAATATTGCCAACTTTCCCTCTATTTCCATAACAACCAATTTCATGCAGACACATGCCTTCTGCCAGGGCCTGAGGGAAGGTGGCAGGGATCACGTTGTCCTTGACGGGCAGGTGGAAGATAAATATTCGAAGAGAGCAGAAAAGGCTCTGAATTACTTCAAATCACTTTTTGGAATAACTGGTTCTTTTAGGTTCTTTATCCAGAGGGATCGGAAATACAAAGAGGCAAAGGGAATTGGCGAATCAGCGTCAATAGCTGCAGCCGTGGCACGATCGCTTGTGTCAAATGTATTCGGCACAGATGCATCAAAAGACGCTGTTTTCACCAGCAGGATCGCGAGGCTGGTGTCAGGCTCAGGTACGAGGTCTGTCGCGGGTGGGCTGTCAATGTGGTTGTCATATCCGTCGATCAGGGAGAAAATGTCATTCGGCTTCAAGCTGGCCGATTTCAGGAGGGAGATCGCGATCGCTGCTGTACCCGCGCGCTCCAGGGTCAGAACGGAAGATGCGCATCTGGCGGCTTTAAAATCAATATTCTACGACAGGTGGGCTCACGGAAAGTTCCCATCCTGCCAAAGCATCGCTATGGATCGAAAGTTACCTGAAGATATTATGAGGATAGCTGAAGAAGATTTTTACAGGATCAACGCAGTACTGATGTCTGCAGGATCGATCATACAGGATTCTTCTTCCCTGGAGATAATAGCTAAGATTCTTGAATTCAGGAAGAGGAATGATGGATTATATTTCACCACAGATACAGGGCCTACGATAATCCTGATGAGTGGTGACAGGAAGATCATAGAAGAGTTCAGCGACTATTCTGGAATTGAGGTTGTAATGGGCGAGATTACCTCCTCAACCCCTTCCAGTATCCCGGAAAACAGGTACAGGACAGCAATTGATTATTTTAGCTCAATCAAGGACTGAGATATCAGAGTATAAATTTCTCTCTCTCCACGTTTCTCCTTTCTACACCAAGTATCTGGCTTGAGATATCCTTTCCCCCGTAAAGCTTGACCCTGTCAGAACCGAAGAAGACAGCAGCGGTATAACGTCCTATGGCATCCCCTTTCAGTATACCGCTTCCACTTGTGCCAGTGCTAACTACAAGGTTTAGTTCCCTGAAGATATAGGGGTTCATGTCAGTGGTACTATAGGAGTAATATCCAGCCCAGCTTGAAGTGGTCCTTGACGTTGATACCACAGGAAGGTAAGCTGCAAGTACCTGGGCCATGTTGTAACTGTAAAAATCTGGTTCGGGCTGGGGATCTTCCGTAAAAGAGAAGTCTCTGCCCAGATCATCGGCAAGTCCTATCCACAATGATCTCTCCTTCGGAGCAGGCCTCAGGTATACGCCATGCGATGGAAGGATAGTGAACGGCATAATACCATCTGAATTTATGGATGAGTGAAGAACCATGTCCTCCACTTCTTTTCCACCAAGGGTGAAGATCTGCCTCTTCTTGGGACGAACATGACTATCTATCCCCAGCGGGTCGAGAAGCTGGGTGGTCCATACATCTGTTGCGATGATAAATGTATCGGCGCGGAAGGTTCCTATGCTTGTGTCGACAGCTGTGATCTTCTTCTTCTGCCAGTAAAATGGTTCTCCCGGGAAGTTCAGTGGGTTGACGGGTTCAAGCAGGATTTTTTCTACTTTGGTACTGAATGAAAATTCAACTCCCATCTTCCTGCATTCCTCAAAATAAAATCTCGCAACAAGATCAGGCTCGATAATGCCACAGTTGAGACCTAGAACCCCAGTCTCTGCATTCTCAAGACCCATCATGTCTTTTTCATCCTTGGATGGGACCAGCTTGAGGTTAGGAATCCCAGACAACTCATCCTTATCCAGTACCCTGATCCTGGTTATTTTCGAGAATTCCTCAACAATTCCCGATTTAGCCTTCTCTTCGCTCATAAGAAAAAGGTACCCCGAGAAATTCATGCCCAAATCATAACCCATCTCAGCTTGGACATGCCGGTAAAAGTCTATGGTGCTGGAGGAAAGCTTGAAATTTGTTTCGGACGAAAAGAGGTCCCGAAAACCGGCGGCACTCTTTCCCGTGTTTCCCTGTGCAAAGGTCGGAGCCTTATCCATTACAAGTATCCTCAGATTTCCACCTTGACGCTTAATGTGGTATGCCGTGCTCAGACCGACTATACCGGCACCAACAACAATAACATCGTAACTGGAATTTTCCACGCACGGTGATGACATGAGCAGATTAAAATATATTGCGAATTACGTTTGAACTTGTAATCAGGTATGCGGTTATGTTGCCCATTATTCTTAAATAGGTTCTTGCAAATATGGGGAACATGCAGCATGGTGACGGTATAGTGCTCAGAGTCGCCGAAGCGAATTCAACTGATCCCGGCATGTCTAGGGTCAGGCTTGATGAAGACTCTAGGATCGCTTTAGGAACCGAGATTGGCGACGTTGTTGAGATTGAAAAGGCAAAAAAAACTGTCGGGCGTGTATACAGGGCCAGACCGGAAGACGAGAACCGGGGAATGGTCCGAATCGACAGTGTCATGAGAAATAACTGCGGAGCTTCAATTGGTGACAAGGTGAAGGTAAAGAAGGTCCACGCAGAAGAAGCCAAGAAGATCACCCTGGCACCTATCATAAGGAAGGATCAAAGGCTTAAATTTGGGGAGGGAATTGACGAGTTCGTACAGAAGTCCCTCATGCGCCGACCCATGATTGAAACGGATAACATCAGCGTACCGGGTCTCACACTTGCCGGTCATTCCGGCCTGCTTTTCAAGGTAATTAAGACAATGCCAAGCAAAGTCCCTGTGGAGGTCGGCGAAACTACCAAGATCGAGATCAGGGAGGAACCAGCTTCAGAAGTTCTGGAAGATGTGTCAAGAATAAGTTACGAGGATATTGGGGGACTTTCTGACCAGCTCGGCAGGGTTAGAGAGATCATAGAACTCCCGCTCAAGCATCCGGAGCTATTTGAGCGTCTGGGCATACATCCTCCCAAGGGAGTCCTCCTGCACGGCCCACCCGGAACGGGTAAAACGCTGATCGCGAGGGCTGTTGCCAATGAGTCAGGCGCGAATTTCTTCTCCATAAACGGACCAGAGATCATGAGCAAATACTACGGTCAGAGTGAACAGAAACTCAGGGAGATTTTCCTGAAAGCAGAAGATTCAGAACCGTCTATCATCTTCATTGATGAAATAGATTCCATTGCACCCAAAAGGGAAGAGGTACAGGGGGAGGTGGAGAGGAGAGTCGTTGCCCAATTGCTGACCCTGATGGACGGACTCAAGGAAAGAGGGCATGTTATAGTTATTGGCGCCACAAACAGGCTGGACGCAGTTGATCCGGCACTGAGAAGACCAGGAAGATTTGACAGAGAAATCAACATAGGCGTGCCGGACAAAAAGGGCAGGCAAGAAATACTTTCAATACATACAAGGGGGATGCCTCTGGGAATGGACGACGAGAAAAAAACACAGTTCTTGAGTGAAATTGCCAATCTGACATACGGATTCGTTGGAGCCGACCTAGCCGCACTCGCAAGAGAGAGTGCCATGAACGCGCTTCGTCGCTATCTGCCAGAAATTGACCTGGATAAACCCATTCCCATGGAAATACTGGAGAAGATGTCCGTTACCGAGGATGATTTCATGGAGGCTCTCAAGGGCATCGAGCCAAGCAGTCTTCGTGAGGTGACAATCGAAATACCGAATGTTAAGTGGACTGATATAGGCGGCCTTGAATCTGTGAAGTCTGAACTGAGAGAAGCCGTTGAATTACCTCTCCTTAAACCGGAAATATTCAAGAGACTGGGTGTAAGAGCATCAAAGGGATTCCTGCTCTATGGCCCACCTGGAGTAGGGAAAACTTTGCTTGCAAAGGCAGTGGCCAGCGAAAGCAATGCCAACTTCATCTCGGTAAAGGGACCTGAAGTGTTAAGCAAATGGGTGGGCGAGAGCGAGAAAGCAGTTAGAGAAATATTTAAGAAGGCAAAACAGGTCGCACCAACAATCGTTTTTCTTGACGAAATAGACTCCATCGCCCCAAGCAGGGGAAGCTACGGGGACTCAGGCGTGACAGAGAGAATTGTGAATCAGCTACTTACCTCACTGGATGGGATCGAAGTCCTGCAGGGTGTGGTTGTAATAGCTGCCACGAACAGGCCTGACATTATTGATAACGCACTTCTGAGGGCAGGCAGGTTCGATAAACTCATCTACATACCTCCACCCGACAAGGAGAGCAGGTATAACATCTTGCTGGTACATACTAGGAATATGCCACTTACAAAAGATGTTGACCTCAAGAAGATCGCGGAAAAAACCGAAGGTTACGTTGGAGCAGATCTCGAGAACCTGTGCAGGGAGGCGGGAATGATGGCATACAGGCAGAGCCCCGATGCCACAGAGGTTAACGAAAAGAACTTTTCTGACGCCCTAAAGGCCATAAGGCCATCCGTGGACGACGAAGTAATAAAGTTCTATAAGGGCCTTTCCGACAGTGTTGGAAAGAACGTCGTTGAGCACAGAAAGAAAATAGAGGAAACCGGATTATACCAGTAATTCCTCCTCTCATTTTTACAATATTATTCCCGCCAAAGAGAGTCTGAATTATGTATACTTCATAAGATCAACTCTTCGAGTGCTTTCATCAGCTGGTCAGGCTTGTTTATCATAGGATAATGATCGGTCTCTATTATCCTGTGCTGCCCATCAAGAGAATCGATGTATTTCATGTCCTCTTCGCTAAATTTTTCTCCCGGCCGAATGCAGAATATGTAGGCTTTTTTCACTGAGTCATACTTTTCGCTCAGAGTGATTGAATCGAATGCAAGTTTAGCAGGCCATGGTGTAATCTTGGAGTCAAACCATTCCCTGTCCGGTCCTTTAATATCAAAACAAATGGACCTGAATTCCTCATCCAGTGGTATCTTCCAACCTTCTCCCTGTTCATTTGCGAGTTTTGTCATCAAATTCAGCTCGTCTGCCTGCATGCTCTCTTTTCCTCCCTGAGGTTTTCTAGTTTTCTTCGGGATGGAAGCATCAAGATAGATTAGCATACTGATTCGATCAGGAGCTCTGTCATAGACCGCAGAGATAACCTTCCCCGCAAAGCTGTGACCTACGAGTATCACATCCCGGAGTTCTTCATATTCCAGTGTGTTGACGACATCCTGTATTGCAATGTCTATTCCATACTCCTTCCGGGCAAGGTGAACCCTCTCCCCCATGCCAGTCAGTGTTACGGGAAAAACTTTATGTCCATCCTTAACCATCAATGGTGTTATCTTTTTCCACACCCAGGAACCAAGCCATGCTCCCGGAACAAGCACAAATGTTGCCATAGATATATACTTTCTTTATTATAATAAACCTATTGTATTAGAAAAGAAATGAGAAAACCCGTGATCTTTCCATTGACGGTGCAAAATGTTTTAAGGTGAGTTTGCAGCAGAGCGTAGAACATGCCTGTCTTCATACCGGGTACTGTGGAGACCATTGACGTTTTTTTTGGGCACATTCAGTAGATCCTTTCCAATAACGTATGTCGGTTAGGGGACGGTTCACACGACCATGTGAAGGTTTACCAGATGAAATATACAATTCACGCCATTTTTCGCTTTGAGATGTAACAAACTGTCGGCAATTTAATTGGAGAACCGGCTCCGCGGAATGAGAACCCAAACAAGCAATTTTAGTTTTCAGATGTATTGGAATCAAGGAACAGGTTGATATAAGGTTCCAAGGATTTCATGAGCTTGTTTTTTGCCTTGTTAAGGTGTTCCTGCATAGTCGACTTGGACACGCCCTTTGATCTAGCAAGGTCTTCTACCATGATCTTCCTCGGGGTTGAAAACAAGCCCATAGAAACAGCATCTCGCAAAAATATGAGCTGCTTTGTCGAAAATCCTGTGAATACTTCATTCAGCGATATGGTGTACATTCTCCTCAGTGAATCCGGCTCTATGGTGGTCTTCTTCTGTATTTCCACATCACCGATTCTTGAAGCAGCAGTGTAAAATTTCATGGTATCCTCTGGTGAAAATGATATGAGCCTTATCATCTCGTATCCGTCTGAATACTTTGCCGGCGCAACCCACAGCAGGTTCATCTTTTCTGCCAGCCTTATGGTGGAATTCTCCACAGTACATCTGCAGGAGATGGCCGCAGAAACAGTCTGATCGCGGATCTCCGCACTGACTATTTGGCTCTTGAGATCCTTTGTGGCACTCATAAGCCTGGTTTTAACCTCTGTGGAACGCTGAGGATCCCCGTACACTTCCACGTAGTCTATTACAGAACTGCACCATCTTAGTATTGTCATATCTGGGAATTCTCTAGAGATTTCAGAGAACACAGTCTTGTTTCGAAGCTTAAACTCTATTTCCTCCATGATACCATTCCAGAACGGCATCACATATATGGTCTTTGCCTCAATAAGCATCTGGTAAATATGTCAACAGTAATAGTAGAACATGAATGGAATGCAAAGGATGGCGAGAAGGTTTTCAAGGTTGTAGGTAGCATCGTGGAAATGTCGAAGAACGGAAAGCTTCCAAAAGGTTTCTCCCTCAAGTCTGTAGACGTAATAGCAGGTTCTCCAAGGGCAATCTGCAGATGGGAAGCTCCGAGCGCAGAGGCACTCTCAGGGCTCCTTTCCCAAGTTAACCCTCCCACAAAGCACAGAGTAGTTGAAACTCAAAAAGTACTCTAAACGACAAAATCGGAAATTTTATACCTGCATGTGCTGAGATAGCGGGTGCAGGCATTCTCAAATTTTTTCTAAACTGTCTTTTCCCTTGATACAAGTTCGTTCCAGCGTTCGTCAACGCTCTTCTGAATGGTCTCTATCTCAGCCTCATTTAGGTGTTTGAACCTGTCCTGCTTTTTGAGATATTCACTTACCGGCACAGGGCTTCCGGGCCTGAACAGCTTGAACTTGCCTTTGATACTCTCAAAGAGAGGAAACATCTTCGATTTAACCGCGAGCCGGGATATCTCAACCGTCTCTTCAGGAGGGAAATACCAACCTGTTGGGCATGGAGCCAATATCTGTATGAATTTGGGCCCGACTATTTCGGTGGCGGTTTTCAATTTCCTTATGAGATCTTCAGGATATGCTACAGTAGCAGTAGCAACATATGGAACACCCTGTGCTATCATAAGGTCAGCCACAACTTTTTTTGGCTGCTTTTTGTAATTTCTCATGGGGCCGACAGGAGTGGTTGTGGTGTAAGCTCCGGCAGGAGTGCTCGCAGATCGCTGCACGCCGGTGTTCATGTAGCCCTCATTATCGTACATTATATAGAAGACATTATGCCCTCTTTCCATTGCCCCGCTGAGCGACTGAAGTCCGATGTCTGCGGTACCTCCGTCGCCGGCAAAGCCTACAACGTTGTAGTCCTGTTTACCCTGGAGATCAAGTGATTCCCTTATCCCGGTTATAGAGGCTCCGGTTGCAGCGAAGGGTGTGTAGATCATTGGTACATCCAGTGTTCTGTAGGGCAGTTCCCCTGGAATTACGGCCCAGCACGAGGCAGGCACAGACATTACCGTGTTCTTTCCAAGTGCCTTGAGGACATACCTCATGGTGAGAGTCGCACCGCAGCCATGACATGCGGTATGACCCGGTTCCATCAATTCCGTTGCGGGTATAGAGAGCGGCATTTAATCAACCTCCTTGAGGCCAATCCACTGCATTCCTTCGGTACCATCCTGGACGAGAGAGAACATATGTTCGAAATCTGATATCCTGACATCTCTCCCACCAATACCAGCCACAAAGCCGGAGACAGGTACGTCAAGTTTCCGGTAGATCGAAGCAATCACATCACTGTATAAGCTTCCGCCGGCAGAAAATGACACTGACCTATCTATAACACCGGCGGCATTGACATGTTTCAACGCTTCCCGAATTTCCTCCTGCGGGAATGGCCTGAAAAACTTGATTCTGATCAGCCCAACTTTCTTCCCTTCTTTTCTTAATTTATTGACTACGTATTTCGCGGTGGAAGCCAAAGTACCACTTGTAATGAAGGCATAGTCCGCGTCATCCATCATGTAATTCTCCGTAAGCCCAGAGTATTCTCTTCCGAATGTGTCTGAGTATTCTCTGAGTGTGTCTCTAATGACACTCTTTGCACGTTCCATGGAGGAAACCATGTCGTATTTTAGCTCCATGAATGGTCCTTCAGGCGTGGCATACGAGCCGTATCCTCTGGGATTATTCACGTCCACCACGAATTCCGGCTTGTATTCTGGGAGGAATTCATCCACCATGCTCTGATTCGGTACAGTTACTGGCTCAGATGTGTGGGAAAGTACAAACGCATCTTCCATGCTCATAAGAGGAAGCATGACATCCCGGTTTTCCGCTATTTTATAACCGGCTATGATCGTATCCAGGGTCTCCTGATTTGACTCGCAATAAACCTGCAGCCAGCCAGTATCTTTCTGGTTCATACTGTCTGATTGATCTGCCCATACATTCCAAGGCGGGCCTATTGCCCTGTTTACCACGCTTGTTACCAGGGGGACCCGCATACCTGCAGTCCAGTGCAGCATCTCATGCATATAAAGTAGACCGTGTGAACTCGTAGCTGTGTAAGATCTGGATCCGGCAAGTGCAGCAGTGTACACAGCTGCCATGGCGCTGTGCTCGCTTTCAACTTCCACGTACCTTGACTTAAGCTCGCCCTTGGAGACCATTTCAGCGAGTTTTTCAACAATTGTGGTCTGCGGAGTTATGGGATATGCAGATATAAACCTAACATTTGAGAGTTTAACACCAATTGCTGCCGCCTCGTTACCAGTGACGAGTAGCCTCTGTTCTGTAACAGATTTCAAAGTGTCACACCCCCGGTAAGTGTCATGTCTATGCACTTCTCTGGGCACTCGTATGCACAGATGCCACATCCCTTGCAGAAGTCAAGGTTGATCACAGGCACTTCCATCTTCGAGATCCTGAAATTGGGACTGGCAAGTTCACCTGTTTTTGAAATTTCAATGGCATCATCTGGACAGAATTTCCAGCATATCATGCACCTAATGCATTTGGAATAGTCGACAACAGGTGTCTGAACCCTCCATGAGTCCGTCTTGTGGTTTCTTGAAGGCGTCTCGGCTATGGGCATCAAGACCATTCAGATCGCCACCTGTGTCGAACTGTAAGCATCTTCCACAGCGGATGCATTCTTCTCTCTATCTCCTGGAGAAGCCTCTCTAATTGCCCCAAGTACACTGTCCAATGAAACTGCACCTGTGGCCCTGGCAAAGGCTCCGAGAATGGCCGTGTTCACTATTGGGTTCGCCCTGCTACCCAGGCCATACTTGATCGCGATCCCAGTGGCGTTAACTGTTGCCACCTTATATGGAAGATCAAAATCCTTTGGAGGATTGGGTGAGTTTATTACGACCGTTCCGCCGTCTTTGATACCGGAGATCACGTTCGTTGTGTTCATTATGGTGGTATCAAGCACCACCACGACATCAGGATCGTATATCTGTGTCTTGATGCGTATCTCGTCATCGTCTATTCTTGTGAACGATGTTACTGGGGCACCTCTCCTCTCAGTTCCAAAAAACGGGAAAGATATGACGTACTTACCCTCTCTGAAGGCTGCTAGGGCAAGAATCCGCGAGGCTGTAACAGCTCCCTGACCACCTCTGCCATGAAAACGAATCTCCAGCATATTCCCACTACCAATTAATATCGGCTTTTTTTACTTAAACTAAGCACCGAATTATGCGGGGTAATAACTATTATACACTTTGCGATACAGCTAGCACTCAATTAGACTTCTAATTTTCTCAGCAATCTAAGAAGATCATCAACTCATAGGGTCTCAAGAAATAATGAAGATATCATATAAAAAAGAAGAAGTATTGTGGGCAGTTCAGGGTTAAAGTTTCCATAGCGGAGAAAATCAACCTGTTAGGCGAGAAATACTTAACACATCTCTCCCTCACTCCCTCATGTATGATTTTGCAGTAATAGGCGCCGGACACATAGGGGGAGAAATATCCAGATATCTTTCAAACAGTGGGTCCTGTATTCTTATGGATCGTGATTCAGTGGCACTCTCAAGATCATTCTCGACAGAAAAGATGAAGGGTACGGTCGGCACAAACCCTGAATTTCTGAAGAAGAGTGAAATTTTTGTTGTAGCACTGCCGGGGAGTGTGGCAAAGGAGACAGTTTCCTCACTGCTTCACGCAGGGAAACGTGTCATCGACGTGTCATTTTATGACGATGACCCTTTCTTCTTTGAATCCAGTGTCGGAAAGGATTCAGTTTACATTCCAGACTGTGGATTTGCGCCGGGCCTTTCAAACATGATGGTTGGATATCTTTCCAGCAAGTATAGTTCTAAGAAAATAGGTATATACGTGGGGGGGCTTCCCGTGGAGCCACGGGAACCCTTTTTACACAGCATTACGTGGAGCGTCGAAGGTTTCATAGATGAATATACAAGACCCGCGAAAATTGTAGAGAAGGGCAAAGTGGTCAGTAAAGATCCACTAGGCAAGAAGTTTGAATATACACCAAATGCATTCCCACACCTTGAGGGTTTTTACTCTGATGGATTGCGCACACTTCTCAGAACTACTCCAGCAGAAGACCTCTTTGAAGTCACGCTCAGGTATATGGGTCATCTGGACAGGATGAAGTTCCTCAAAGACATGGGATTTTTTGATCAGCACGGAAAACCTTCGCCCAGATCTATCACAGAGAATATCTTCTCAGGTTTCGCCGATAAGCACGATGTATCAATACTTGACGTCATTTCTCTGGACAGTGACATGCATAAAATAGAACTTAGAGACTACGGTGATGACAATTTGACCTCGATGGCAAAACTTACCGGGCACACAGCAGCACTGGCAGCAAAGCTGCTCATTGAAGATTCAGGTATCAAAGGGTTCTTTCCGCCTGAGGAATTAGGAAGGGACGAACGCTGGTTTAATTATATCTTTGAAGGGCTCAGGAAGGAGGGAGTAAATCTAGCTGTCTCCCGTAAAAACAAAAGCTGAAAACTTACATGTTAAATGACCGGCATTAAGTTGAACAGGGTAATCATTACAGATCCACTTTTGATGGCCCAACTCCTTAGAATTACCGATTTCGCAGTAATCTCATTCAATAAGATTATAATAAACAGTGCCATTCCTCGGAATCATTTAAAGGGACTGGAATGCTCAACAAAACGCTGATTGCAATAAGATCATTAGTGGTGGCAATTGGCGCAAGTGCTGCTAGTGCCTTTGTAGGGGTTTACGGTGTATATATAGGGGCTACAGCCATAGAAATGGGGTGGCTCCAGTCACTTTCCAACGCTCTCTCCAATGGGGGGCAACTTATCTGGGGAAGATTGAGTGACAGCGTTGGCAGGAGAAAACCTTTTCTGGTGGCCGGCAGCGTCGTCCTAGCCGTGCTATGGTATATGATGGGTACCATAAGGACACCGGTCCAGTTGGTTATCGTATACGCTGCCGTTTCTCTTTTCGGGTCTCTCATTACGGTAAACTGGTACTCTCTTATTGCAGATCAGACTGATAGTTCTACAAGAGGAAGGTTCCTTTCGGTCATTAACATCCTGAGTTCCATCGGAACCATCACTTCTCTTGTCATCATGACCTTCTTTTTCAGCGGCGAAGTAACCAGTGACATATTCATACCGTTTTCCACTTCGGCCGCCTGTTACGTGATTTCAGGAGTCCTAATGTCAATGCTGAATGAACCGGAACATAGGCACGTGGTCTCCGGCAGGATTTTGGAAACGTTGCGGAATCTTAAAAAAACGCCTCTTTTCTATAAATATTTCATGGCGATGAACGTGCAGGGCTTCTTCTGGTCTATGGCGTGGCCAATGTTCCCTATTACCATAGTGCTGGTGATGAATTTCAGCCTTACGGCAGTTGCTATCCTCACAGTTTCATCGCTTTCTGTAACCATTCTGGTTCAATTTCTTCTAGGTCGCATTACAGATCGCGTTAACAGGCCTCCTTTAATTTTCGCAAACCGGGTAATGCTCAGTGCAATCCCGCTGTTCTATGCATTCTTTGGAAATTTTGCAGAATTTATCTTTCTTGAGATTTACAGCGGGATATTGGGATCGATACAGAACATCGTAATGAATTCCTACCTACTCGACGTTGTCCCGGAAGGTCACAGAGCAGAATACATATCTATTATCAATGGGTTTAATGGCATAATTTATTTGTTTGGAGCTCTTTCGGGGGGTTATCTCCTGGACTTGATGCTTGGTCATTTCCCTCTCCGCCTAGCTCTCATTTTTTCCTATCTCATTGTCTTTGTAGGTAGATTCTTGTCGTCACTGCTCTTCATGAAGCTTAAGGAGCCGGAGCGGAAGGGCAGATCATCGCTTGCCCTTTACTCACTCCTACACAGATTCAAGCAACCCGGTAGCCCGTCTGGGGGTACTCTGCGGCTCAAGTGATTAAATCATGGAGCCTTGGTATCCACTGTATTTGATGCCATTAATCGAAAAGCCTTACTTTTCAAAGGCTAATCTACCGTATCTCCCTTCTTCGCGGAAGAGAAAACCACAACGCATCAAGCCACTTCAGCTGATCTCCGTTAAGATCTGGAGTTTCGTCTGCACGCAAACTGCTTTCAAGTTGGTCTGCACGGCTTGCTCCAATGATGGCTGATGTGATTCCTGGTTGCTGAATTACCCAGTGCACAGCGGTGCTAACCGGATCTAGATTCTGTTCACTGCACCATGATATATATCTGTCAACAGCCTCGAATGTGGCCTTCTGCCAGTATCGTTCCTGGTAAAGGGCCCCAGAATTGTTTCCAAGTGTGAAGCGTGTACCTTGTTCCGGCAGGGATCCTGCCCTGTATCTGCCAGTCAGAATTCCACCTGCCAGAGGGTTAAATGTAATGATACCTACCCCCTCATCGATTGACATTGGTACGAGATCTTCCTCTATCATTCTGAACAGCAGATTGTAACGGGGTTGTACACTCACAACACGCGAATAGTTTCTTCTCTCAGCGATGCCGTTGGCCTTGGCTACCTGCCATGCCCGCCAGTTTGACACCCCGACATAATGTATTTTCCCCATATCCACAAGGTCATCAAATGTGCTCATCATTTCTTCAATTGGCGAAACTGGATCGAAATTGTGGATCTGGTACAGATCGAGATAGTCCGTACCCAGGCGCTTCAGGCTTTTGTCGATGGCGTTCATTATGTGCTTTCTGCTCATCCCGCTATCGTTTGGCCCAGGACCAGTGGGCATGAAACATTTAGACGCAATAACCAAATCGTCTCTCTTCCCTTTTATCCATTCGCCTATTATTGATTCAGTTACTCCTGCGGCCTCATATCCCTTTCCTATGGGATAAGCGTCGGCGGTGTCAATGAAATTTATTCCAGCGTTAAACGCCTTGTCAAGTATTTCGAAAGATGTTTTCTTGTCTGCCTGATTTCCAAACGTCATGGTTCCAAGGCATAGCCTGGTCACTTTCAGCCCAGTTCTTCCAAGATTCCTGATTTTCATGAATGATCAGGCAATATATCCAGTCGAACTTTATAATAATGTTCAGCCGACGTAACTATCAGTTCGTCCTCAAGATCCCTTTCACTGGACTTCTGAATGACTGAAATCGCTTTAAAAAACTGGTGAAAGGCAATGTCTGGCTATAACGATTAAAATTCTGATCTGCGACAGTAACCGAGGATTGTGTACATTTCCCATGCCGTTGATGAATTCTGCCCATGCTCAAAATTTTGCACCACCATTATTAAGCACTGAATAATCTTGATAAAGTTGTATAGTCGAAGATCCCAGAGATATCTTTTTGCTCTCAATTCGGTGCACATGGGCACAAATTACCTGTGGATATCTTTTGAGAGCCTCGTGCTTCCGATTCAGTTGGAAAATCTCTACGGAAATTCTTCCACAAGCATGATCTTAGGCATAATTGCCTTCGTTGGAATTTCGGTAGGGGTGGTAGTGAGCCTATTTTTCGGAGTACTGAGTGACAACCACAGCATCCTTTGGGGAAAGAGGGGACCATATATCGTACTTGGATCGATCTTTGCTGTGATCAGCGTTGTCCTTGATATCATTCTGGATAATTTCCTGATAGGCATCCTTCTTGGATACATTTTCATACAGACCGGATCGAACATATCTTCGGGTGCATATCAGCCACTCTTTCGGGATCTCATAGTGGAGGATCAGCGGGGGATCGCTGCAGGTGTAAACGGCGTATTCACCCTTCTAGGTAATGCCCTGGGGCTGGGACTTACCGGGTACCTTATTTCCATAAATTTTGATATCCCGGCCCTTCTGATCATGGCTGCAACGCTTCTTGTAACCGCTCTGGTGACAGCAGTTACAATAAAGAACGATGATGTTCCAGCCGGAACAGGTAGACTTGGGCCATTCAAGTCATTTCTTGAGATATTCAACCCCGGAGGCAAATCTCCAGGTTTTTTTTGGCTTGTAGGAGCAGCTTTCCTAGTATTTCTCGGGGTGACTGGGCTGAGTTTTTTTGAGCTCTATTATTTTCAGGATGTTCTAAAGTCCAGTAATCCGGCTGCTCTGGTAGCTATATCAGGCATTTTTGTGCTAGTGTTCTCCGCAGTAGGCACTGCAGCCTTTGGATATATCTCCGACAAGTATGGGAGATGGAAGGTGCTTCTTGTGGGCACACTGATGGGTGGGGTTGCTACCGCCCTAATACCTTTCTTCCCGCACCTGGACGATTTTATAATTCTTGGTACGTTCATAGCCCTTGGGTATGGGACCTATTTCAGCGTATCCAAGGCGCTCGCTAGCGATCTATCCCCAGCTGAAGACGCAGGAAAATATATGGCATATTTTAACATAGCCATTGGCGGGTCTTCTGCATTTTCACCGCTGTTTTACGGGTACGTCCTCAATTACTTTGGCACTAATTACACGACCGGTTTTACATATTTGTTCGAACTCGCAGCATCTTTCTACTTCATCAGCATGATTTTTCTGTTTCTGGTTCCAAGAAAGGATGCGGTGCAACGGCAGCAAAACTGAGGGAAGATTTAAGGTTCACGCGGCATGCCATATTGAATGGAACGCGTCCCCAAGCTTCCTATGGTTTTTCTTCTAGGGTTTAATTCCCTTTACCTCGGAGTGAATTATCTATGGATATCATTCGAGAGCCTCATACTTCCCACACAGATTGGAAACCTGGTCCCAGAATATAGAATGGGGCTGATCCTCGGCATAGTCGCCGCTGTTGGCGCCGGATCAGGGATATTAGGAAATCTTCTCTCAGGTTATCTTAGCGATCGTATACGCATCCTGGGTTCCAGGCGTGCTCCATTCATCGCCATCGGCGTGGCCCTTGCCACTGTGACGGTATTGCTTGAAGGCCTTTTTGTGTCATCTCTCCTGGTAATTGTTGTTGGTTACATTTTTCTGCAGGTTTTTTCCAACATCGCAATAGGATCTGTTCAACCAGTAGTGGCGGAGACGGTTAGCGCTGACCAGCGAGGAATTTCAGCCGGTTTCAACGGGTTATTCACGTTCACTGGATCTGCTCTGGGATTTGGAATAACGGGGTTTCTCATGACTTATTATTCACAGACGGTAGCGATGTATTCCATAGCTGCGGGATTAATTATAACTGGAACCGGCGCGATCATTACCCTGATTTACGGTAAGATAAGCCCAATGCGGGAGCACCACATACATATTAGCGGTCTGATGCACATGCCCAAGGACCTACGTTCCTTTCAGAGACTGACCGCGGGGTCCTTCATGGTGTTTATGGGAGTTACCGGACTGACTTACTTTGAACTCTATTTTTTCAAGCAAGTATTGAACGTAACAAACCCACAGATATACGTAGCCGTAGCTGGAATTGTGGTACTTGCGATATCGGCTGTTGTGACCGTTGCGCTTGGACATTTCTCTGACAGGATAGGCAGGTGGAGAATTATGGCTGCGGATGCTGCATTTGCGGCAATTCCCACGGCTCTCATACCTTTCTTCAGATCCTTCTATGTATTTCTTATCCTTGGTGCTCTAATAGGGTCATCTTACGGTACTTTTTACAGTGTTTCCTCAGCCATGGCAGGCGACCTGGCACCAAAACAAGAGGCTGGGAAATACATGGCACTTTTCAACCTCGCCCTCGCAGGCGCTTCGACAATTTCTCCGCTGATATACGGTTCGATTTTATTTTTACTGAGCAGTTCAGTTCATTACAGCTATGTTGCACTTTTTTCCACATCTTCAGCGTTTTATCTGATTGGTTCAGTTCTCATACTCAATGCCTCTCGATTTTCTGGCAGCGTTGGAAAACCGTTAAGAAATATGTTAACAAAGAGCGGGACATAGAACCCAAAATATACGTTGTGAATTTTGGAATTGTTACATACCGGATCGGTAAAACATAAGGGGAACACCTGCGGTAAACGATTGAATTAGTCCAGGAGATTTTATTGGATGAAATCTAAGTCTAGTGCGGAGGGCCGAGTTCGATTATTGCTTTAATCGAATAATATACAAAGAAAGAATCTTTGAAGAGAGTCTTACCTCCTCTTTCTAATTATTGTCAATGCAGATCCGATTACCGCAACTGCTACCACCGCTCCGATTATTCCGTATAACTCCACGCCAGATATTCCTGACGGCGAGAATGACTTAGTTAGTGGTATAGAAGTAGATGTAAAAGTAATTGTTGATGAT
>JAVYSB010000014.1 GCA_038729425.1 Thermoplasmataceae archaeon
GAACCAGTAAAGTGAAAATATATCCGGCGACATCTTCAGCGCAGACTGATCCTTATTTGCCTGGTTCATTTCCTCAATCAGTGATTCCAGCGTCTTTGCCGTGGCCTCCGAGGATTCCTGCCCGCTCTTGTAGAGTTCGGCTATCTGTTCAGCCCTCTCTCCTATGGATATGAGGTAGGGTTGCTTAGCCGAGTTCATAATAACATCGCTCAGGATGCTGTTGATCATGCTGAGGATCCTCTCCCTGTCTGTCCTATGTTCTGATTTGATTCTGCTCAGGGTCTCATCATTGATGCTGTAAGTACTTTCTGGAGGACTGAAGTCCCCTGTTGATGTGTTTTCCCTGACAAGCTGGGCAGTCTTTTTGGATAAATCGATGTCAGGTTTCTGCCTGTTCTCATAGTATGACCTCAGTATATTGTATATCCTGGCAAGGTTCTCAAAGTCCTCCAGGTACGGCCTGAGAAAATCATCAGGAGAGATGATGTCATACATGTCCTGAATCTCTCCCCACCTGGAATAAAAATTCTGCCGATCATTAGCGTCCTTGAATGCCTCGAGCAATTCACCAACCACTTTATCTGGGCTGCTTCCGCTGAAGGCATCAAGATATTCGGATTTCATTGAACTGATCTCTTCTGAGAAACTCTTCTTCAGGATTTCAATGTCCTGTACAACATCCTCTATATCTGACAGATCCCTGGCATCGAATTCCAGAGCTTCCTTGAGTTTCCTGAATACTCCAACAAAATCGATAATTAGGCCTGCAGGTTTAGCTCTTCCATCCCTGGACTCATATGGCCTGTTGATCCGGGCAATGGCCTGCAGCAGCACATGGTCACGCATGGGCTTGTCCAGGTACATGCAGTACAGGATCGGGGCATCGAATCCAGTGAGAAGTTTCTCGGTTACAATGAGAATCTTTGGTTCCTTCTGAGGGTCCCTGAAGGCTTTTCTTATCTCCCTCTCCTGTTCCTCAGTGGTATGAAACTCCCTCAGGTCCTCACTATCGTTATGGCTTGAGCTGATTATAACCCTGGAATAAGAATGTGGAAGATATTCGTCCAGTATTTTCTTGTACATCACGCATGCTTCCCTGTCCACAGCAACAAGAAAGGCCTTGTATCCAAGCGGTTCTACATTATTCATGAAATGATCTGCGATGTATCTGGCAATGTTATCCATCCTGTCATGGTTCTTCATCATATTGCGCAATGTGACCTGTTTTTCCATGATCAGGTTAAGGGTTTCTATATCTGAGACACCGGCAAGCTCGGCATTCTTCAGGAAGCTCTCTTCCAGAGTGTCCCTGTCCACCAGCATCCTGTTCGGGGCAATTGAATAGTTCAGGGGAAGAGTGGTGCCGTCCCGAATGGATTCCTTGATGCCGTACTTGTCAAGGTATCCCGAGGGATCGGCCCTTCCGAACATGAGGAACGTGTCGTTCTTTCCGGATGAACGGGATACAGGCGTGCCGGTAAAGCCTATGAACGTTGCATTGGGTATGGCACCCATGAGGAAGTTCCCCAGTTTCCCCCCTGTGCTTCTGTGCGCTTCGTCAGCAAAGACATAGATCTCGGAGCTCATGTTTATCCTTTCCGGCATTCCCTCGAATTTCTGGATCGTCGACACTATTATTTTCGCAGTTTCCGATTTCAGGAGATCCTGCAGCTCCCTCTTGCTGTCCGTCACACTGACATTGGCAAAGCCCAGTGAAGAGAGATTGCTGAAGAGCTGGCTCTCAAGCTCATTCCTGTCCACCAGCAATAGAATGATTGGCCTTCTGATCATCCTGCTCTCCATGATCTTCTTTGCCGCAACAATCATGGTGTATGTTTTTCCGGATCCCTGGGTATGCCAGATCAAACCTCTCTTCACTGGCGATAAACAGCGATCAAGAATCTTATCTGTGGCACGGGTCTGGTGAGGCCTCAGTACAGCTTTCCTGAGCTCATCGTCCTGTCTTGCGAACAGTATGTAATCCCTCAGGAACTTTAGAACGCCATTCCTGTTGAAATACGACTTGACCTGTTCCTCCAGGTCATGGTCGTTCTCGAGCTTCCACGAGAATAGATTCTTGCCTGAGAAATTCCATGTTGGTCCGTAGAGGAAATCCAGGATGTTTGTGACCTGGTATGCCTGTGGTATTACCATCATCTCGGGCGTCTCCTCATGATACCTGCGAATCTGCCCCAGAGCATCGGTGATGCCGTCAAGCCTATGAGGTGCCTTCGCCTCCAGTATGAATACTGGAATTCCGTTGACAAAGAATACCACATCAGGCCTGTTTGTCTTAACCCCATTGGTGAAGGAGAACTCATCAGTAACATGGAATTCATTCCTTTCAAGGTTGTCAAAGTCAATTAGCATGACGTCGCGGTCCCTTCTTTCCTCTGGAATAAACACTGTGCCTTTCCCGATGAGGTGTTCCCATGCTTTCTCATTGCCTTCTATGTCGGCCGTTATGCTGTTCTCTAGCCTCTTTATGATAATGTTTGCAGTTTCCAGATCAGCGAAGCCTGAATTGAGCTTAATGACCTGGGATGAGAATATCTGCCTCAGGATTAAGCCGGTTTCCCCACCCCGCATCCTTACAGCGTCATCTGGACTTAGATATGACCAGCCAATCTGTTTCGCATACTCAAGTATGGGATTCTGCACACTTGACCTTTCAGTAAATGCCGCCATCAGTTATCACCAACAGAGGCATCGACCTTCACTCTTACCTGGCCTGTCAGAAGAACCTGCATCAAACCCTTCTTGAGGCTTTCAGCTTTTTGCTTCTTTTCCTTTAATAATTCAATCTTCCTGTCTGCAGTTGTGAGTATTTCAGCGATTTTTTGCTGCTCATTTATGCTCGGGATTGCGAAATGAATTCTAGAAAGGTCGGTCTTAAGAATCCCCTTTATAGTGCTTCCCTGCACCATACGCTGAAATTGAGAATATAGATTTTTCAAGTTCCAATATAAAAAATCACTGGAGATTAAATTACTCCTTAAGATTAGTCCAGTAACATCTTGGCTGATAGCCATATCGACTGTGTTTATTGACACGTTACCAACACTTACTCTTGTAGCTAATAGAATATTTCCCCTAGGTATTATCTTTGTTGCACTTTCTTCCAACCCCAGTCTCGTTATGTATCGTTCTCCCCGTATTAGGTAATGTTTAGTTAAAGCTGCACCACGAATCCATGGAATATCTCCATCCCAATAGTCTGCCTCAAAAGTAGAAGGAGTGCCTCCCCCAATCAACTTATAAACTAATTCAGACAAAATTTTCAACTGCCACTCCTCCGGT
The DNA here is from genome assembly GCA_038729425.1 of Thermoplasmataceae archaeon. Lineage (NCBI taxonomy): Archaea > Methanobacteriati > Thermoplasmatota > Thermoplasmata > Thermoplasmatales > Thermoplasmataceae > Thermoplasmataceae archaeon. The sequence goes on from JAVYSB010000014.1 coordinate 3,301, forward strand.
ATCTCACCGATCTCAGTCATCTTGAACTTGGTGTGCCCTATCCCCTTTGTGAGAAGAGTTTGCATCAGACCTTTCTTCACTCGCTCGGCATCTAGGATTTCCTCGTCTATGAGTTCTATTTTCCTGTCTGCAGTTGTGAGTATTTCAGCGATTTTTTGCTGCTCTGGGAGAGGAGGGAATGGGAAACAATATGCCTCTAGTTCTGTTCTCTGCAAACTAGGGAGAGTTGTTTTTGCTTTATTTCCTGAGAGTTTGTGTAAGGTCATATATTCAAAAAGATATTTCTGATTTATTGGGGCTTTGTATTGAAGATAAAACGTGGTATCAGAAGGCCAACTAGGACCGTCAAGATATGTTAATCCTCCAGCAGTCCCCTTACGGCCAATGACTATTGTCGGGAACTCTGCCAATGGATCTAATACATAGTCAAAGACCCCGTTTGAACCTACAAGAGGAATGCTTCCCTTAGTTTGAGGATTTCTTTGACCGTATTTTACATCGGCGATTTCTTTTAGGTTTTTTATTTCCCACTCCTCCGGGATCTCACCTATCTCAGTCATCTTGTAGACAGGTTTAGTCAATGTAACCAAGCTCCTTAAGGTAAGCATTCAGTTTCTCATCAACTTCTTTTAATTCACCATCAACTTTCGAGATTTCTGATAACACGTTTCTGATGTCAATCTCTTCCTCATGATCTGTTTGGGAAACATACAGTGGCACGTTGAGATTTCCATCCTGTTTCAGGACCTCCTCCTTTGACTTCACAGCACAGAATCCATCTCTGGTCTCAAACGATTCAAGTGCATCGACAATATTGTCTATGTGTTCGGGATAAAGCTGATTCAGCTTCCTTATCTCCTTGTGCTTTCCATACTGGCTTGAAGCATTTATGAACAGTATTCTGTTCTTCGACTTTTCGTTTTTTGCTCTGTTGAATACCAGGATCGCTCCCGGAGCCCCAGTATTGTAGAATAATTTCTCGGGCAATGAAATTACACATTCGACCAGATCCTGTTCAACAATCTTTTTTCTTATTTCTCCTTCCCTGTTTCCCCTGAATAGCGATCCCTGGTCAAGGACGACGGCAACCTTCTTTCTGGAGGAGGCGATCATGTGCTGAATCCATGCCCAGTCCCCGCTTGATTTCGGAGGAATGCCAAAAATGAAGCGATTATAATGATCATTTTCCAGACTCTCTGAATCGAAGTTCTGGTTCCACATGGGATTTGCTGTAACCTTATCGAAGGTCATCAGCGATCCGTTTTCGCTTGTATATGCAGGTCTCTCCATTGTGTCTCCAATTCTTATGTCTGCATCTATATCATGTATGATGGCATTCATTTTAGCCATTGCATATGTCAGACGGTTTATCTCCTGTCCGTAGAGCTTTGGAAAATCGAGTCTGCTGTCGGAACCGTACTTTCTGACAAATGCGCTGAATGTTCTGATCAAAAGCCCCCCCGATCCGCATGCCGGGTCATAAATGCTTTCGCCAGGTTCAGGATTCAGTATTCTCCCCATTAGATCGGCCACCTCTCGGGGTGTGTAAAACTCACCCGCACTTTTCCCGGAGCCCTCAGAGAACTTCCCAATAAGGTATTCGTATGCGTTTCCCAGAAGATCTGCGTCAATATCCTTTAAACCCAATCTTTTCCGATTCAATATCTCCAGAAGCCTTCTGAGATTGGCATCGCTTATTGTTCTTGTTCCTCCTGTAGCCTCATTAAAGTCCTGCAGATCAACGACACCCTGAAGTTTGTTATTCTCCCTTGCGAGGTCCCTCATGGCGGTTGTGAGAAACTCCCCGAGCGAATCCCTCTGGTCCATGATGTGCTTCCATCTCGATTTCTCAGGCAGGTAAAACCTCACGAGCTTGTGATCTGCATTTACCATGGCTAGAGCTATATCTCTGCTTTCGGAAATGTTGAGCAGCTCGTCTTCAAAAACATCGTTTAATCTCTTCAGGAATATCAGTGGAATAATGAAATCCTTGTATTTTGGTGCCTCCACCTCACCTCTTATTGAGCATGCTGCCTCCCATAACCATGATTCCAGTGAACTGTAGGTTTCGCCCTTCTGCATACAGAAAGGAATGTCCCGACGAAAATAAGGTTTGGTGTCCCCCATACGGATATTAGATGGTCTCTGATTCATATGTCTCATCGAAAGAGACAATTTAAATAGCATATTTTACTCTATAGCATGTGGGGGTAAAGTATCACAAAATGGTTACATTCATAACTAAATTGATTAATATAGATAATTCTTTTATTAAAAGTAATGGAATTGTTTGTATTTATGATAACTACAAATCAAACTGATTCTGATGCTACATATTCAACTGAAAATGATTGTGAAAAAAACCCCAACAGGAGGTGATATAAAAATGGTGAATTCAATTGCTGAAATAATTGAGGATCATGTTCTTATAGCGATCTTTCTGGTATGTCTGACTGTGATTATTTCATTCATAGAGGTTGTAAACATTGATTATATTTCTGTACCGTATCATTCCGAAATAGCGCTTTATCAGTTGCTTATTCTTGTTACATTTATTCTTTCCTTCCTGGTTCTATTTGTAATAAGGCATTACAGGGATTAAGGATGCGCCGAATACACAATGTAACATCTAAAAGGAAGAGTGCCACAAGATCCTCCTGATATTTTTTAATCTGAGTATGAAGATTTTGATGGGTACAAATTAATATATTTCCGCAATTGCCCTTAATGCCACAATTGCTTGACGTATCACATGTATCTACACGAGGCACTTCCCTAAGGATAACAATTCCAAAGAAGGTTGCTGAAGCCATGGAACTGAAGTGAGGTGAGTATGGGTAAAGCGGATGAACTTTCAGAGACCATGGAAAATGATCTCAATGGGATCGAGATAACAGCATACCATAGCGGATCAACTCTATACGTATTAAGGATGGGTGAAAGCATTTGAATAAGATCCATTGTCAATAATGCCACTCTGATGTACAATGAGATGCACAGAAGTGACAGTACAATGTCACTGGTGTCGATGGTGCATAACATGAGGATATAATGGTTGTTTTTGCAGTAAGTAGAAAAACTGTGATAGCAAGACTGGCCTTCAAGTCGGAAACGGGAAAGGCAATAGGGGAAATCATGAAACTTGATGAACTCATAACAAAGTAGTGCACCCACAGCTGTAAACTGAAAACGAGCCTGAAATGCCTACTCCCAGATCAACAAAAGTAACATGGATGTGAAGTCACGGAGAGCGTGAATAGTGTTTTGACAGAGATAAAAAAACAAGTCTGACTCCCTTACAAACTTTAAAGATTTGGTAACCGTGATCGAGTGGATAGGAGATAAGATCCGTTTTACGGGAAATATGGAAGAAGCAACAATTTCATCACAAACTGTGCACACTTCAGCCAATGAATAGTGAGACAAAGTTAAATTCATTAGGTTATTGGGATTCGACATATATGACCGAAATTTTTTCGGCAGATTCGTTGGAGGATGAAATTTTCAACGAAAGACCCTTGGATCACCTAATTCTATCAGGCTATCCCTATTCGGGAAAGAAGCATATTGTGTACGAGGTTTTAAAAAAGAAAAAAGACGGACCAACACTGCTGATTCCTAGGAATCGCCAATGGAGTGATAAACAGGAAAATGCCCTGAATGAGCTCGCTCAATCGGGGATAAATGTGCATCAGTATGGGTACGATAGCATTGAATCAGTCTGCAAGAGTATCGGGGAGGGGACTGTTCTCCTATTCCTTCCCTCAAAATTTATTTCAGAAAATGGAGAGAAGGAAAAGTTAAAAGCTCTCATGGATGAAATCAAGAAAAATCACAGGCTGATCGCAGTGACAAGGGAATATAACTATCTCTACATTCAGAACAGAATCGAGAAGATCGATCTCAATAAGAAAAATGTAGTTCTAAACCAAATAAAAACATACGTCTCAAACTTTTTAAAGAAAAAGGTTGCCGGCAAAATTCTTGAAAAGAACAGGGAAGTGATAAAGCTAGTCTGTAACGAAGGTTCTGCTCAACGCATAGTCAACGATCTCAGGGATAAAAATGGGAATGAGCTTTCAAAAGATTTAAAAGATATGGTACTGAGGCACGGAAAAATAAACCATGGAACCTACAAGGGGTACTATTTCCCAGGACTCATCGCAGGTGGAGACAAAGGATTGGAGGATATTGAAAAGGAAAAAATTGATGACGTCGAGGAATTTGAAAAAGCTATGGCCGTCGACGCAAGTATTACAACCGCCCTAGGAATATCATCAGAAGAGACAATCTCCTCCTCGATCAAGGAGTCTATTTCAGCTACTGCTGGCGGATTTAAAGCGATCGCTGGGTCTATTCTTCCATTACTTATCCCTGCGGTTGGCGGGTTTGCAGCGAGCCTCCTCATATTCTTATTTTTAGGCTCAGACAAGAAGAAAGAATTTGGAAATGAGATTGTCAGATGGGCATCGGTATGGAGGAAGATGCCCATAGAAAGAAAGGAATACATCGCATACCACTACGACATCCTCTTCAACCTCTCCCCTGGGGAGTCTATGGACATCTTAGAAGGACTCTTTGGGAGGCAGGATTATAGAGACATCAAAGATAAGC
>JAVYSB010000015.1 GCA_038729425.1 Thermoplasmataceae archaeon
AAGGCAGGATACTGTTTGCGGAGGATACGGGGATAACTTCTGGAGACCTTGACAGGTATTTCTCGGTCATGCAGCTCTCCGGAATTCTTGACAGATTCGTTGGTTTTGCTCTGGGAGATTTCAAGCAGATCGTTGACATAGAAGAGCCAATGCCGTATATTGAGGATATAGTGCAGCTTTATCTCACTGAACTGCAGAAGCCTTCTGTTTACGGCCTTCCATTCGGCCACGTGGCAGACAGCCAGATGCTCATTCCCATGAACGCAATGATGACCCTATCCACTGATTATCCCTATGTGGAATTGCGGGAAAATATTGTGGAATAACATCTTCATAGTGTTCAACAAATAGGGCGGTGGATTCACATTCCGTTCTTAATCGTGCGATTGGAATATCCTGTTTCCTCAATTAATATTTAAATTGGCAGTTAAATTATTATCCAGTTTATAAAAACAAATTCCTTTCTGGGGCGGGTACGTGCCTTGATTAAAATGCTTTCAATGATCTGCCATGAAAGTGATGGTTTGTTTGCTCCCGACATCGCTCAAATAAGTGAATTCAAGAATTTTCAGTACAATTTAGTTAATGCAAAATCCTTAGTGTGCGGCAATCCAATTAATTTTTCTCAGTTTTTTCATCGATATGATTCGCCAGTTGTTCATCAGGAGAGAAAATCTTACATCTGACCTTGATGGCAGAGGTAACACCGAATCTATTATCAAGGCGATTATCAGTAGATTAAGTAACGTACAGAAAAGAACGAAGCATGGATAGATTTGGGTGATTCGTACAAGGAAGGTATGCCTGAAGCAAACAAGCACAGATAGATGAAAGCTGAAAGGGTTAATAACAAAAATACCGTGTCAAGGATAACCAACATCACTTTCAATTTACATTGCGGCACCCACACAGATCCTCCCTCTCATTGCGTCGAAGAAGGGAAGACGATAGATTCCTTGTCTCCCGGTTTCTTCCATGGGCGGGCTGGTGTACTAAACCTGACCAAGACTGAATTTCAACCTGTCACCTACATGGATATTCATGAGAACAGGGTGGGAGGAGAAGTGGAACCTCAACGAGTATATATGGAAGTATCCGTACTTATCAGCTGAGGCTGCAGAATACCTTACGAAATTTAATATCAGAATGGTTGGCCCAGATACCATGTCCCCAGATCCATCGCTCAGGAATGGACTGAGGAAGGGTTCACCTGCCCATATGGCACCTCTTCCAAAAAATATCCTGATTATTGAGAATATCACCGGAATGAAATCTGTTGCAGGTAAAGTTGTTGAGGTATTCTGTTTCCCGCTAAAATTTTCAAAGGGAGATGGTCCCCCACCAGAATTGTCGGCAGACTTCGGGAATAGTCCGGTTCCAAGTTTCTCTCTGATTTATACATGCTGGAACAACATTTTTCAGGCTTTCCCTTCAATGAAACGGATACGTTTTTAAATATTATTTTTAGGTAAAGATATTTCAGGATGGAGAGATTTCTTCTCTGATCCTTGATTTCACCGCTTCAAAATTTATGGCTTGGCCTGCTGATCCAGAAGCCACACTCCTGTTGATGGAGACTGCATAGTGGCACTGAACCTTGTGACCGATTGAGACTTCGGAAAACGCAGGCCTGGTTTCACGGCATAATTCCGTTGCCAGTGGACATCTCGGGGCAAATTTACAGGCCGGAAGAGTATCATCTCCTGTTTGCGTAAAAATATTCTCACCGAGCGTCGCTGTTATGCTCCCCTGCACACCAACGCTTGAAAGCATCAATGCTATGGTGTATGGGTGCGTTGCCTCCCGGATAATCTGCTCTGTAGTTCCAGACTCGATGATTTCTCCCCTGTACATCACATAAATCCTGTCACTTATGTATTTTGCAGACGCAATATCATGCGTGATGTAGAATAACGTCACACCAACATCATTTCTGAGCTTTCTGAGAAGATTCAGTATTCCGGCCCTGAGAGAAACGTCCAGCATTGAAATTGGCTCATCCGCCACCAGAATGCGAGGGCTCATTGTAAGTGATCTTGCTATGGACACACGCTGCCTCTGGCCACCGCTCAGCTGATGCGGATACTTGTCAATGTAGTCACTGACAGGGGTAAGTTCAGCTTCCATCATTGCCCTGTTCACAATCTCATAGATTTCTGTCTCAGTCTGGGCCAGCTTGTTTATCCGGACAGGCTCTGAAACAATCTGATATATTGAAAATCTTGGATTTATGCTTTGAAACGGGTCCTGAAATATTGTCTGTATTTGCTTCCTGAGATTCCTGATAAGTTTCTTGTCCTCAAATCTAACCTTTTCGCCGAGCAATTCTACAGTGCCTTCACTGGGCACCTCCAACAAACCAATTATCCTGCTCAGTGTGGTCTTTCCGCTCCCAGTTTCTCCAACAAGCGCAACGGATTCACCCTCGTTCACCACTATGTTAACTTCAGAAACCGCTGTTAATTCACCACCCTTACCACTCCTGCCTGGTCTTAAACCGGTTCTCTTTGCAAATCGCTTCGTAAGGTCATGTGTTATTATTACGGGATTCTGTTTGACGGCCTTGACGACATTTATCTTTGAAGACTCGTTTTTCACTGATTTAGTACGGCCATTTCTGAAGGGTAAGACAACACATGCAACCTCATGGGAATTGCTCACAGCCCTGAGTTTTTCAGCGCCGTCATTCCGGCATGATTCCTCCACGTAATTGCAGCGGGCAGCAAAGGGACAGCCAAGTATGACATCAGTTAGCCCCGGAGGCGCCCCTTTTATGGGTTCAACCTGTTCTATGTTCTCTGTGATCTTTGGAATGGAATCAATAAGTAATGCAGTGTAAGGATGTTGCGCCATGTTAAAGTCCACGCCCGGCAACTTTTCAACGATGCGCCCTGCATACATTACCATAATCCTGTCGGATAGGTTTGAAACCATTGAGACATCATGAGAAATGCTCAAAATAGATACGCTGAATCCTTTTCGTAAATTCTGTAGCTCTTCGATGATTCTGTATTGCGTTATTACATCAAGGGATGTTGTTGGTTCATCGGCAATAATAAGGGCAGGATGAAGGGAGATTGCCATGGCTATAACCACGCGCTGCTTCATCCCTCCGCTCAGCTGATGCGGATATGCATCAAATACCCACTTATCCAGGCCAACAGTGTCCAGTAATTGTTTAACCATTTCCACAGCTTTTTCGCGATTTAAATTCTCCCTGTAGATATAGATATCAGAGATCTGCTCACCAACTGTGAAAAGGGGATTCAGAGAATCCAGTGCACCCTGAAATACAATGGATATGCCCTTCCACCTGACGACTTTGAGACTTTCTTCGATTCTGTTTGATTTCCTGGTGGTTCTGAGAGTATAGGATGCGCCCTTTTCCGAATCGACAATCACTTCACCCTTAAAGTAAATCCTGCCCGAAGTTACAACTGTGTTTTGAGGAAGGATGTGCGAAATTGCCATGGCGAGAGTGGATTTCCCGCATCCACTCTCGCCAACTATTCCAATACTTTCGTTCTCTCTTATTCCAAAGGTTACGTGGGATAATGCGTATACCCTTCTGTTACCTATTGTGTACTCCAGGGAAAGATCATCGACATAGAGTATGTAATCTTCATAATTTATTCCATTGAACATATTATCTCCTCAGTGTTACGTCAGTAACCTCTCTTATTGTGTCTCCCATCATATTGAATGCAATCACTATGAAAACTATGAACAGTCCGGGAAATATGGAAATCCACCACTGACCGGAAATAACATATTGCAGCCCATCAGTGATCATGGAACCAAGTTCCGGTGTGGGAGGGGGAATACCAACTCCCAGAAAGCTGAGGCTGGCTGCTATTATTATTGCATTTCCCAGGCCAAGAGCATACAGTATGATTGTTGGAGTGATGGCAACCGGCAGTATGTGTCTGTACATAATATGCCATTTGGAAGCCCCCTGTGAAACTGCAGCCTGAATATACAGATCACTCTTTGTCGAAAGCACCGCACTTCTTGATACTCTTGCAAATCCCGGGATCGAGATTACAGTGACGGCTATTATTATGGTCCAGAACCCCTGTCCTATGACTATGGCTATTGCTATGGCAAACAGAATTGAAGGAAAAGAAAGGAGAATATCCATTACCCTCATTATTCCGTTATCCGTGATCTTACCCATATATCCTGCCAGCAGTCCTAGCGTAACCCCAAGTACATAACCCAGTGAAACTGAAAGAAAAGCGATGGCCATGTCCAGCCTTATTGCATAAAGGACACGTGAAAAGATATCCCTTCCGTAGCCGTCAGTTCCAAACAGATGAGTGATGGAGGGGGCAGCCAGCCTGTTGGAAAGATTCAGAGCAAGCGGATTATATGGTGCCAGCATGGGACCAAAAGCTGCAAGAAATATGTAAATCGACAGTATTGCCGCTGCGGCTATCCCAGTTGGATTTCTGAAGTACATGGAAATGGTTTCAAACATCCTGCCATGAGCATTTAAGAATCCGCCTTTCTTCACTGTGCTAATTTCTTCAATCATTTCAGGCAACCCTCACTCTTGGATCCACATAGGCATAGATCAGATCTGCCAGGAAGTTGAAAAATGCAAAAAGAAGGCCCGATATAAGAACAACTGCCATAACACTGGGGTAATCGAGCTGATCTATGGCCTGAACGGCAAAAAGACCAAGACCCTGCCATGAGAAAACAGTCTCTGTCAGGACCACGCCACTGATTATGGCACCAGCCTGAATAGCGGCAACAGTGATGCCCGGGAGAAGAGCGTTCCGAAGTGCATATTTATTAACAATAACCCTGCGCGGGAGTCCTATCGCAACGGAGGTCCTCATGAAGTCGCGGTTAAGTATATCCAGCATGCTTGATCGTATGACTCTGGACAGTGTGGCGATGCTGGCGAGGGAAAGCCCAACAGCGGGCAGGATTATGTGCCAGGTGGCATTTATGAAATCAGGAAAATTCAGTTCAAGCAAACTGTCAAGTATGGTCAAGCCGGTGATAGTTGTCGGCGGGGTGAGACTCTGGCTCAACTGACCGTAGGGCGCCGGCGCCACTCCTAAATATGTATAGAAGATAAGAATCATCACAATCTCTATCCAGAAGACAGGCATGGAAATGCCAAGAAGGGAAAGTATCCTGCTTGTGTGATCCCCTGCCTTGTTGACCCTGAGTGCCGCGTATACTCCGGTTACCACAGCAATTGGCAGTGAAATGATCATAGATGTCAGCCCAAGCTCCAGACTGGCGGGGAATCGAATT